>DATMRN010000152.1:0-10468 GCA_035566275.1 Solirubrobacterales bacterium
GTGGTCGGCTCCTTCTGGTTCACGCGGGCGCTGCCGGACCGGCCGATGGTCGCCCCGAAGTCAACCTGACCTGTCGGCTAACGGGCCGCCGCGCGTGGGGCCGAGGGGCTCTGCCGCGCCGCCTTCTGGCGCTGCGTCTTGTCCAGGAGGACCTTGCGCAGGCGCACCGACTCCGGGGTGATTTCGACGCACTCGTCCTCGCGCAGGAACTCCAGCGCCGCTTCGAGGGAGAGCCGGGTGGGGGGCTCGAGGCGCTCGAGGACGTCGGCGCTGGCGGCGCGCACGTTGGTCTGGTGCTTCTCCTTGATCGCGTTGACGTCGAGGTCGTCGGCGCGGGCGTTCTCGCCGACGATCATCCCCTCGTAGACCTCCTCGCCGGGGCCGACGAAAAGAGTGCCGCGTTCCTGCAGGTTGCCGAGGGAGTAGGAGGCGGTCCTGCCGCGGCGGTCGGCGACGATCGAGCCGCTGGGCCGGGTGCGCAGCTCGCCCGCCCAACGCTCCCAGCGGTCGAAGACGTGGTGCAGGATGCCGGTGCCGCGAGTCTCGGTGAGGAACTCGGTGCGGAAGCCGATCAGCCCCCGGGCCGGGACCAGGTATTCCATCCGCACCCAGCCGGTCGAGTGGTTGACCATATGCTCGAGTCGCCCCTTGCGGGTTGCCAGAAGCTGGGTGACCGAGCCGACGTGCTCCTCGGGGACGTCGACCGAGAGCCGCTCGACCGGCTCGTGCACCTTGCCGTCGACCTCGTGGGTCAGCACCCGCGGCTGGCCGGCGGTCAGCTCGAAGCCCTCGCGCCGCATCAGCTCCAGCAGGACGACGAGCTGCAGCTCGCCGCGCCCCTGCACCTCCCACGAGTCCGGCCGCTCTGTGTCGCGCACGCGGATCGAGACGTTGCCGACGAGCTCGGCGTCGAGCCGGTCGCGAACCTGGCGCGCGGTCAGCTTGCTGCCCTCCTGGCCGGCCAGCGGCGAGGTGTTGATCCCGACCACGATCGAGAGCGAGGGCTCGTCGACGGTGATCACCGGCAGCGGCCGCGGGTCTTCGGGATCGGCCAGCGTCTCCCCGATCGTCACCTCCGGCATCCCGGCGACGGCGATGATCTCGCCTGGCCCGGCCTGCTCGGCGCTGACCCGTTCCAGCGCCTCGGTCACGTAGAGCTCGGACACCGTCGCCCGTTGGATCGAGCCGTCGGCGCGGCACCAGGCGATCGGCTGCCCGGAGCGGATCGTCCCGTTGCGGACGCGGCAGAGCGCCAGCCGGCCGACGTAAGGCGAGGCGTCGAGGTTGGTGACGTGGGCCTGGAGCGGGTGGTCGGGGTCGTACTCCGGCGCCGGGATCCGCTCCAGCATCAGGTCGAGCAGGGGGGAGAGGTCGGTCCCCTCGACCCCCTCCTCGAGCGAGGCCCAGCCCGCCTTGGCGTTGGCGTAGACGATCGGGAAGTCGATCTGCTCGGAGTCGGCGTCGAGGTCGAGGAAGAGCTCGTAGACCTCGTCGACGACCTCGGCGATGCGCGCGTCGGGGCGGTCGACCTTGTTGACGACGAGGATCACGGGGAGCTTCGCCTCCAGCGCCTTGCGCAGGACGAAGCGGGTCTGGGGGAGGGGGCCCTCGGAGGCGTCGACCAGGAGCAGCACCCCGTCGACCATGGTCAGGCCGCGCTCCACCTCGCCGCCGAAGTCGGCGTGGCCCGGGGTGTCGACGATGTTGAGCTTGACGCCGCCATGGTGCACGGCGGTGTTCTTGGCGAGGATCGTGATCCCCTTCTCGCGCTCCAGGTCCATCGAGTCCATCACCCGCTCGGCCACGTCCTGGCCCTTGCGGAAGGCGCCGGATTGCCACAGCATCGCGTCGACCAGGGTCGTCTTGCCGTGGTCGACGTGGGCGACGATGGCGATGTTGCGGAGGTCGTCTCGGGTGCTCATCGGGTGCGGGATGGTACGGTTCCCGCGTCGAATGCCGCTTCCGGCATCCGAGAGGTTCCGTTCTCGCTGCGCTTCTGAGCGTCTTCGGGGTCACAGGATCTCCCCAAACGCTCACAAATAGGAGTCAGCAGATATGTCTTCGCAGTCATTCGCCGGTCTCGGCGTGTCCAAGCCCGTCGTGCGCGCGCTCGCCGCACGCGGCATCGAAAACCCCTTCGCCGTCCAGCGGCTCGTGATCGAAGACGTGCTCGCCGGGCGCGACGTCCTCGTCCAGTCCCCGACCGGCTCCGGCAAGACCCTGGCCTTCGGGGTGCCGCTCGTCGACCTCGTCAAGTCCGACGCCCGCCGCCCCGCGGCGCTGGTCCTGGCGCCGACCCGCGAGTTGGCCGGCCAGATCGTCGACGAGCTGGAGACGATCGCCGCCTCGCGCAGCCTCAGGATCGCCGCCGTCTACGGCGGCGTCGGCTTCGGCCCGCAGATCGAACGCGCCAAGCGCGCGCACATCCTCGTCGCCACCCCCGGTCGCCTCGAGGACCTGCTCCAGCGCGGCGCGCTCGACCTCGGCCAGGTGCGCGCCCTCGTCCTCGACGAGGCCGACCGGATGCTCGACATGGGCTTCAAGCCCGCGGTCGACCGGATCGTCGCCAAGACGTCGCGCCGGCGCCAGACTCTCTTCTTCTCGGCGACCCTGGAGGGCGCGACCGGCAAGATCGCCTCCTCCTACACGCGCGAGCCGCGCCGCCACGTCCACGCGCCGAAGGTCGAGAAGCGCGCCGTGGTGACCCACCGCTTCGTCCACGTCGACTCCCAGGGCGCCAAGCTGCCGGCCCTGGTCGGCGAGCTGCGCGACGAGGGCCGCGGCCGCACCCTGGTCTTCGTCCGCACCAAGCGCGGCGCCGACCGGCTGGTCAAGCGGCTCGGCGCCAAGGACCTGCGCGCGGTGGCGATGCACGGCGACAAGTCGCAGTCCCAGCGCGAGAGGGCACTGGCCCGCTTCGAGCGGGGCGACGTCGACACCCTGGTCGCCACCGACGTCGCCGCCCGCGGCATCGACGTCGCCGACGTCACCCACGTGATCAACTTCGACGCCCCCGAGGACCGTGACGCCTACGTGCACCGGGTGGGGCGCACCGGCCGGGCCGGTCGCCAGGGCGCCGGGGTCAGCTTCGTGTTGGCCGACCAGGCGCGCGACATGCGCCGCATCGCCAGAGATCTTGGGCTGGACCGCGAGTTCGACCGGTCGCACAGCCGGAACTAGCCCCAGAAACGACGGAGCCCGCCACTTGGGCGGGCTCCGTCAACAGCAATTAAGAGCGGTGCGCGACTACGAGGTCTGCTGGACGCTCGCCGCGGCCGGGCCTTTGGGCCCTTCCTCGGACTCGTAGCTCACCTTGGCGCCCTCGGCCAGGGACTTGAAGCCCTCGCCGATGATCGCGCTGTGATGAACGAAGACGTCCTTCGAGCCGTCGTCGGGTGTGATGAACCCGTAGCCCTTGTCGTCGCTGAACCACTTGACAGTTCCAGTGGGCATGCATTGCCTCCACTTGATGTGCTGCGAACGCGGAGGATGCGGTGAAGCAACGACGCGAGCGCTAGACACGACTTTGCCGGACACGATGTCCGACCTAACGCGCGGACCGTAGCAGGCTGGGGCCCGTCCGGGCTTGGATCTAGCGTTGCCTCGTGCGCATCTTCGACCGAATCGACCGCGATGCGATCGCCGAGCTGCTGAAGCGCGACGAGTACTTCTCGTAAGCCTGTCTAGGCGTGTTCAGCAATCGAGGAGCCCAGTCGATACGTTGACCGAGATGCCGAAAGGGCAACGCTCTCGCCGTTTGGTGAGGCGATCCTCGATCGTCGCGATGGCTGCGTGCACGCTGGCGCCGGGGCCAGCGCTGGCGATGGTCGGCCCCAAGAGCGACGGACCCCTCTCACCCGGACTGGCTGAGCTCGCGAAGCCTTCGGTTCGCTCTAAGTCGAATACGAAGCAGGCCGCGATCCTTGGCGTCGTCGGCAGCGGCCCGGGCAGCCTGTTGCGGGAAGGGAACCGGGTGTTCGTCAACATTCGTTTCGAAAGCGGTGCGATTGCGCGACTGAACGCCTTGAAGGCCGCCGGGGCACAGGTCGTCAGCGCTAGCCGCCGCTACCAGACGGTCACTGTGGCCGCGACACCAGCGGCATTGCGAGAAGTAGCCGGAGTGCCGGGGGTAGCTTCTGTCACGGAAAGCCTGGCGCCGATCGTCTACGGCTCGGCGATGACCTCGGTCACCAGCGAAGGCTCCTGTGAAGGAGGGTCGGTTATCTCGGAGGGCGTGAGCCAGCTGCACGGGGGCGAAGCGCGCGAACACTTCGGCCTGCGGGGCAGGGGGGTCACGGTGGGAGTGCTCTCCGACTCCTTCAACACCGCGACCCAGGAAGCTGACGGACCCGGACCGATCGCCACCCACGCCCACCAAGACATCAAGAGCAACGATCTCCCCGGCCTCGCCGGTACATGCAGCGGACAGCAGGCGCCTGTGAACGTCCTCGAAGACGACGCCCCGATCGAAGAAGGGGAAACCGCGGACGAGGGTCGCGCGATGCTTCAAATCGTGCACGACGTGGCGCCACATGCTTCGCTCGCCTTCGCCACCGCGTTCAAGTTCAACAGCGAACAATTGTTTGCCCAGAACATCGAAAGACTGGCCAGGCCGGTCGCCGAAGGTGGCGCTGGCGCGAAGGTGATCGCCGACGACGTCGCCTACTTCGAAGAGCCGTTCTTCCAGGATGGCCCGGTGGCCGACGCGATCAACAAGGTCACAGGCGAAGGAGTCACCTATCTCACGGCTGCCGGAAACGACAACCTCTTCGAAGGGAAAAACGAAATCGCCTCCTGGGAAGCGCCGGAATACCGCGACGCCGGTGCCTGCCCGTCGGCGGTTCAAACTTTCCTGAAAGCACCCGAAACCCACTGCATGGACTTCAACCCTGGCGCACCGATAGACGATACGTTCGGGATCACGGTCGAAGCCCACGCCACGCTGACGGTCGACCTGCAGTGGGCGGAACCGTGGAACGGTGTCGGCGCCGACCTTGACGCCTTCCTGCTCTCCGGCGGCAAAGTGGTCTCGACCGCGGTCAAAGACAACATCACAACCCAGCGGCCGGTCGAGGTACTTCAGTGGGAAAATACCGCTTCAGAATCCCGCGAAGTCCAGCTAGCGATCAACCGCTGCTTTGCGACCTGCAATCCGGAAGCGAGTTCCACCGCTAAGCCACGCCTCAAGTTCGCACTCTTGGAGAACGGGCGGGGGGTTACGAAAACGGAGTACCCGAAATCCAAAGAAGGCGACGTGGTGGGCCCGACGATTTTCGGGCATGCTGGCGCAAAGAGCGCGATCACGGTCGGCGCCGTGCCCTACGACAACAGCTCTGAACCTGAGGAATACTCCTCGCGCGGGCCGGTGACCCATTACTTCGCACCGGTCGAAGGGACCACGGCTGCCGCCGCGTTGGGGTCTCCTGAAACGATCGCCAAGCCCAACGTCGTGGCGACCGACTGCGGGGCCACAACCTTCTTCGCACAGCTCAGCGGTCCCACCTGGCGCTTCTGCGGCACTTCCGCCGCCGCTCCGCACGCCGCCGGGGTTGCCGCTCTCATGCTCCAGGGCGACCCCACCGCAACGCCGGAACAGATTCGCACCGGCCTCACTGAATCCGCTACCAAACTGCCTGGCTTCCCGGAAAACGCGGTCGGCTCAGGGCTGATCGAAGCCGTCGGCGCGCTCGAAGACATCGGGGCGACGGCGACCAAAGAAGACGGGCCGAGCACCGTCGTGCCGCCCCTGGAAACGGAAAGCGAACCGACCACGGGCATTACGACTACCCCGACCTCCACGCCCCCACCCACCACCTCCTTCAAGAAGCACCCGCCGAAGGTGGTCCGCACCCGTCGCCGGACGGTGCGGGTCGTCTTCCGCTTCGGCTCCGACCAGACGGCGGTGACCTTTCTCTGCAAGGTGGACCATGGCCGTTTCCACCCCTGCGGCGCCAGGCTCTCCCGTTGGTTCCCGCTCGGCGGGCACACCGTTCGGGTCAAGGCACAGGATGCGGCCGGCAACGTCGACTCGACCCCGGCGGTCTTCCGCTTCCGGGTCAAGCGGGTCGGCTGAGGTTCAGGAGGCGGCGCCGGAGGCTTGGCGGCGTACCACCCAGCGGCCGGCCAGCAGCAGCATGAGGAGGGCGGCGGCGCTGCCGAAGACGAGCGGGTCGGTGAGGGTGAGGCCCTCGAGGCGGGTGCCGAAGTAGACGGCCAGCGCCGTGATCGGCATGTACCCGATCACCGTCGTCCAGACGAAACGCCAGAGCGGCACGCGGGCGGCGCCCGCCGCGTAGGAGACGAGGCTGAAGGGGACGATCGGGATCAGGCGCACGGCGATCAGCAGGGTGATGCCGCCGCGCTCGATCATCGCCTCCGTTCGCTCGAAGCGCTCGATCCCCAGCCATCGGTCCAGCAGGGGCCGCGCGACCTTGTGCCCGACTGCGTAGCAGACCAGGCCCGATAGCACCCAGGCGACGGTGACCAGCGCCAGCGCGGGAAAGAACCCGTAAGCGAAGCCGGCGGCCGCGTCGACTATCTCGGCCGGGTAGAAGACGACCGTGTGGATCAGGGCGAGGGCGACGATCAGCAGCGGCCCGCCGATGCCGAGACTGTCGATCTGGTGGCGGACCTCGGCGGTGTTCCCCCGGACCGCGGCGGCGACAGCCTCGCGCAGCGCCGGCACCGCCAGCACCAGCCCGGCGAGCATCGCGATGCCGGCCAAGGCGATCGCGATCTCTACCAGCGGCGGTCTCGGCGGGCGGTGTGGGCGATCGACCCCGCGCGCTCTCGATCCTCGATTTGTGGTGGGCGTCGTCACCTGGCCGCGGCCAGGGTCTCACAAGTCTGTGAGTCCCTCCATACGCTCGCTCGCACGGCTCTATGCGCGCAGCCGCTCCACCAGCCCCGAGTGTCGGCCGCCCCCCTCGTCGCGGCGTACCGCCATCGCCAGCGCCGCCGGGTCGCCGACCAGCACGCAGCTGCTGCGGGCGCGGGTGATCGCGGTATAGAGGAGGGGGCGGGTCAGCATCCGGGCGTGGGAGCGGTGGCAGACGCCGACCACGACCGGCACCTCGCATCCCTGCGACTTGTGGACGGAGATCGCGTAGGCAAGGCGCAGGGTCGCGGTCTCGCCGTAGGGGATGACCAGCGAGCCGCCCTCGTCGGTGTCGACGACGATCGCCTCCTCTTCGGGATCGTCGGAGCGCAGGAAGACGATCGAGCCGTTCATCAGCCCCAGCTCGTGGGAGTTGCGGGTCTGGATCAGGCGGTCGCCGATCCGGAAGCGCTCGTTGAGCACCCGCTTGCCGTTGGGATTCAGCCGCGCCTGCAGGCGCTCGTTGAGGGCGTCGATCCCGACCGCCCCCCGGTACATCGGCGCCAGCACCTGCACGTCGCGGATCGGGTCGACGTCGAAGCGCTTCGGCGCCCGCTCGGCGACCACCTCGACCACGGTCTCCAGCGCCCGCTCCGGGCTCGGCCGGTCGATGAAGAAGAAGTCGTGGTCCTGGTCGCCCTCCGGCTGCAGGTGCGGCGGCCGCCCTCGGTTGATCTCGTGGGCGGCGGTGGTGATCATCGAGCGCGCCGCCTGGCGGAAGATCTGGTTGAGCCGCACCACCGGCGCGGCTTCCGAGGCGATCAGGTCCTCGAACGGCTTGCCGGCGCCGATCGGAGGCAGCTGGTCGGCATCGCCGACGAAGACGACGTGGGTCGACTCGGCGAGCCCACCGAGCAGCACCTCGGCGAGGCGCAGGTTCAGCATCGAGGACTCGTCGACGATGACCAGGTCGGCGGGGAGCGGGTGCCCGGGCTTGTAGGCGGGGTCGCGCCCCGGCATCCACTCCAGCATCCGGTGGATCGTCTGGGCCTCGTGCCCGGTCGCCTCCTCCAGCCGCCGCGCCGCGCGGCCGGTCGGCGCGCAGAGGGCGATGGTCGCGTTGGCCTCTGCCGCCTCGGCGACGATCGCCTGGGTGCAGACCGTCTTGCCGACGCCGGGGCCCCCTGTGAGGACCGATACGCGCGAGGCGAAGGCACCGCGCACGGCCGCCCACTGCTCGTCGGTGAGCTGCTCGTCTGGGTTCTCGCCCGGCTCGTGGTCGAGGTGGGGCGGGGCGCCGGCGCGGGAGCGCAGCGTCTTGGCGACGGCGATCTCGCTGGCGCGGGTCAGCTCGCGGTAGACGCGACCCTCCTCGACCAGCAGGCCGCGGGCTTCGGCCAGCACGTCGGGGTCCGGGTCGAGGCCCAGAAGCTTGGCAGCGCGCCGCGCCAGCTCGACGACCGGCAGGTAGGTGTGTCCCTGCTGCTCGGCCTCGGCGAGCGCGAAGACGGCGGCGGCCTGGGCTCGCTTGCTGGACTCGGGCGGCACGTCGGCGGCAAGGGCGATCTTGTCGGCGCGGGCGAACCCGACCCCGTCGACCTCGGTCAGCCGGTAGGGGTCCTCGTGCAGGACGACCATCGAGCGCTCGCCGAAGTGGGTGTGGATCGGCGCCGCGAGGTGGGCGAGCCCGTGCGGGGCGAGCTGGACGTGGAGGTCGCGGACGGCGCGGCTGGCGTGCCAGGAGTCGGCCGCCGCCTCGGCCTGCCTCGCGCTGACCCCCGGCAGTGAGCCGAACACCCCGTCGGGATTTGCCGCGATCGCACCCAGCACGCCCTCGCCATGCTCGTCGAGGAGCCGCTCGGCGCGGGCGGGGCCGATGTGACGCAGCGAGGTGAGGTAGGCGATCTGCCCGGCACGGTCGGCGGGATCCACCGGCACGGCGCCCTGGGCCCGAAGCTGGCGCCCGTAGCGCGAGTGCGTCTGCCACTCGCCGCTCACCTTGGCCCGGTCGCCGGAGCCGAGGTGAGCGACCGGCCCGATCAGCGCGAACCCCTCGCCCGACTCGGAGTCCTGCACCTCCAGCACCGCGTATCCGTCGTCCTCGGCCCGGAAGATGACGCCCAGCACCTCGACCGTCCCCGAGTAGTCCGCCGCATCTGTGTCGAACAAAGTGGTCGCGCCGCTCACACCCCAAAGCTAGCCGCTGACCCGGCGACGATGATTAAGACAGATGGCCGATCTAACTCCCGCGCATCCGAACGGGCTATGCGACAGCTGCGTGCACCAGCGGCAGGTCCCCAACACGCGCGGCTCGGTCTTCTCGCTGTGTGAGCGCTCGCGATCGGACCGGCGCTATCCGCGCTATCCGCAGGTTCCTGTCATCAGCTGCCCCGGCCACGAGCCGCGTGACCGGGGCGGAACGGATGAGCCCCGCGGGGGTGACTCCTAGCTTGCCGCCATCGGGTCCGGTTCGCCCAGCTTGGTGATGTCGGGCGCCTCGTAGACCTCACCGGCCTTGCCGCCGAGGACAAGGATGCGGATGCCGTCGTCGCCTGGCCACACCTTGCGCGTGATGCCGGGGCCGACCTTGGCGACGTGGTCGGGGTCGAGCGGGAAGCGGTCCCCCTCGATCTCGATCTCGCCGCTGCCTCGCAGCGTCACGTAGACCTCCTCCTGCCCGTCCTGCTCGTGGTCGTGCACGGGATAGTTGTCGTAGTTGGGCGGCATGTCGATGATCTGCATGCCGAACGATTCGACGCCGAGTTCGGCGCGGGCTCGCTTGAAGCCCCCGCCGAAGACCGCCTCCATGTCATCGATCTTCTTCACCGTGTGGGTGCTCATTCGTCCTCCTTGAAGCGGATTTGAATCCCGATCGGGACTGAGTGCGCGATCCTAGTCGATTTGCACGAACGTTCGTGCTTTTCTGTAGCCTCGCTCAGGTGAGCGTTATCGTCGGGGCCACCAAGGGCGCCCAGACCCGGGCCGCGATCCTCGACCGCGCCGTCGACCTCGCCTCGGCCGAGGGCCTGGAGGGCCTGACCATCGGCCGTCTCGCCGCCGAGCTGGAGATGAGCAAGAGCGGCCTCTTCGCCCACTTCGGCTCCAAGCAGGAGCTGCAGTTGGCGACGGTTGGCGCCGCCGCCGCCCGCTTCAGCGCCGACGTCATCGGGCCCGCCTCGGCCGCCCCCGACGGCGCCCCCCGCCTGCGCGCTCTCGCCGATGCCTACATGGCCCATCTCGACCGCAACGACTACTCGGGCGGCTGCTTCTGGGCCGCGACCTCGGCTGAGTACGACGACCGCCCAGGGCCGATTCGCGACGCGATCGCGGGCGCCCTCGATGCCTGGCTCGGGGAGCTGGAGCGCCAGGCTAGGCTGGCCGGCGCGCGGGATCCGGAGCGGCTCGCCTTCGAGCTATACGCGGTCGTAATGGGCGCCAACTCGAGGTACCGGCTCTCCGGGGACAGGCGGGTCTTCGGCTACGCCCGCAACGCGATCGAACGCTTGCTGAAGGAGGTGTCGGCGTGAGCTCCGTCGGCTCGGATGCCGGGAAGGGGACGGCGCCGACCTCTTCGAGCTGATTCCCGACTCCTCAGTCGAGCAGGCCGACCTGGCGCAGGATCGAGACCGAGTCCGAGTAGACGTCCTTGCG
>DATMRN010000153.1:0-2108 GCA_035566275.1 Solirubrobacterales bacterium
CTGCACCCCTACACGATGGTGAAGGACCACCGCACCGACCATGAGGTGGGCGATGTCCAGCGTGTCCTCGACGGTGACATCGACGAGTTCGTCCGCGATTACCTGAACAAGACCGCCGCGTCGAGCTCCGGCTAGCCTGCCCGGCGGAGCGCTGGCCCGCCTGTCCGGAGATGCGTGTCCGGTGAGTTCGGGATGGGCACTGGGCGGACGGATGGGAGCTGCCTTCCGTTTCTCCTTCGCTTTCTTCTTCTTGTTCTTCCTGTTCCTGTTCTTCCGCTTCGCCTTCTTCAAGTTCTTCTTCGGCTTCGAGGTTGGTCGTGAAGGCCCGGGGGAGGGGTTCCGCGTGGGCCTGCGCCGGAGCCGCGACCCTCACGACGGCGAGCAGCGACACGGCCAGGACGACGAATGCCGCGGCGGAGAAGCGGCCCCAGCGCCTCGCCCAGCGCGAAAGTTTGTCTCGATCCGGCATCCCAGACTGAATCGACCGGAGAGCGGGTTCTCTTGAATGCGCTCTCTTAGAGCACGCCCTCGAGCTTCAGCAGGCCTTCCTTCATCGGCAGGCCGCCGCCGTAGCCGCCGAGGGCGCCGCCGGTGCGCAGGACGCGGTGGCAGGGGACCACGAGCGGGATCGGGTTGGAGCCGCACGCCGTGCCGGCGGCACGAACCGCGCGCTCGTTGCCGGCCTTGGTCGCCATCTCGGTGTAGCTGCGGGTCTGGCCGTAGGGGATGCGGTAGATCGCGCGCAGCACCCTGCGGCGGAAGTCCTTGCTCAGCCGCCAGTCGAGCGGCAGGTCGAAGCGCTCGAGCTTGCCGTCGAAGTAGAGGTCCAGCTCGCGCCGGGCCTCGTCGAGCCGGGCGGGGGCTTCGAGGACGCGGGGGGAGACCCGCTCCGCCAGGTCGACGAGGAGCTCGTCGGCATCCTGGTTCGGGAGCCCCACCCGCACCAGCCCGCGCGGCGTGACGGCGAGCAGCAGGGGGCCGAAGGGGGAGTCGGCCGTCGCGTAGGCGACGTCCAGCAGGCCCTCCTCGGAGGCACGGTCGGCGAATCGCTGCAGTGTGGCCTTCATGCCAGCTCCTTCCTCAGTCGCTTGATTCCCTCGTGGAGGCTGCGGCGGGCCGCCTCCGGCGAGCAGCCCAGCGCGGCGGCGATCTCGGCGTGGGGGAGGTCGCAGGCGTAGCGCAGCTCGACCGCCGCGCGCTGCTTGGGCGGCAGCGTCCCCACCAGGGCCCAAACCTCGCCGTCCTCGGGCTCCGGATCGCTGACCGCGACCTCGGCCGGCTCGGCGACCGGCACCGGCCGGCGCCCGTTGGCGCGGTGGTGGTCGACCGCCTTGCGGTAGGCGATCGTCAGCAGCCAGCCCCGCAGGTTGCTCGCGTCGCCCAGCTTCGGATAGGCGCGCAGGGCGGAGATGAAGGTCTCCTGGAAGCAGTCCTCGGCGTCGGTGCGGCCGACCGCGCCGCGGAGGACGGCCATCACGTCGACGGCGTGCTCGTCGACCAGGATCTGGAACGGGGGCAGGTCGGTCACCTCATGGATTAAACGCGCTAGAGGGGCGAGACGTGAGGCGCAGAAGGCAAGCGTGAGGGAGGACGGGCGCCCGTCCTCCCGATGCATCCGGCTGACTAGGGTGCCGGGATGGTCGATATCGACGAGATAGTCGCTCGGGCGCTGGCTGAGGACGTCGGAACCGGGGACGTGACCTCCGAGGCGACTGTGCCGGAGGAGGCGCGGGGGCGGGCTCGGATCGTGCAGAAGCAGGTTGGTGTCGTCTCCGGTCTATCGGTCGTCGAGGAGGTCATGCGCCAATGCGGGGTCGAGCGCGTCGACAAGCTGGTGGCCGAGGGGCAGTGGCGGGAGGAGGTGCCAGCCGAGGTCGCGCTTGCGGCAGGCTCGGCGCGGGCTCTGCTTGTCGCCGAGCGCACCGCGCTCAACTTCCTCGGCCATCTCTCCGGCGTCGCCACCTTGACCGCCCGCTACGTCGAGGCCGTCGCCGACACCGGCGCCCGCATCCTCGACACCCGCAAGACGACGCCGGGGCTGCGCGAGCTGGAGAAGGCGGCTGTCGCGGCGGGTGGCGGCCGCAACCACCGCATGGGCCTCTACGACG
>DATMRN010000154.1:0-10192 GCA_035566275.1 Solirubrobacterales bacterium
AAGACCTCATAAGTGCGCCCGCTCACCTCGAGGGTCGAACGGGCACCGAAGGAGTCGCGGTGGCTCATCTCTCCATCCTAGGAGGGCGGCAGTGTGTGGGTGCCTCTCGCCCGGACAAGTGCCGCGCTAACTAGCGCGGCACTTTGAGTATCCGCCCGTTCGAGAGGCACCCACACACTGCCGCTAGCGCTTGTCGGCGGAGTGGCCGTCGGCGATAGCCTGCGCGGCCTTCTGGCCGACCGAGCCGCTCTGCGCCCGAACGGCGATACGCGGGCTGACGAGTGCAAAGTGGGACATGACCCTCAGTGGGATGGGCGCCACTGCGATCTCGACCTTGTCCCGCTCGATCGCCTTGACGACGGCCGCTCCAACCTGCTGCGGCGTCCCAGTTCCCATGCCGGGAGGCGGCTTGGCCCCCGCCTCGGCGAACATCCCGGCTTCGCGGATGAAGCCGGGGGAGACCAGCGAGACGCCGACCCCCTTCGGGCCGAGATCCGTTCGCAACCCCAGGGCGAAGCCGCGCAGGCCGAACTTGGTCGCGCAGTAGATCGAGGTACGAGGAGTCCCTGCCTTCCCATTGAGCGACGCGATGAAGACGAGGTGGCCGCTGCCGCGCTCGATCATCGCCGGGAACAGCGCCTGCGCCATCAGCATCGGCGCTTCCAGGTTGACGCGCAGGGCGCGGGCCACCTGCTCGGGCGTGTAGTCGGCGAGCCAGCCGGTGCCCGGCAGCCCCGCGTTGGCGACGAGGACGTCGACCTCGCCCGCCTCGGCGGCCAGCCGCTCGGCGGCGCCGGGCTCGGCCAGGTCGGCTGGGAGCACGCGATGTCCCTCGCCGGGCAGCTCCGCCGCGAGCGCCTCCAGCGCCTCGGCCTTGCGCGCGCTCAGGACCACGCTCGCGCCCCGCCCCGCAAGCGCCTTGGCGATCGCCCGTCCGAGGCCTCCCGTGGCCCCGGTCAGAAGCGCTGTGCGGCCGGCAAGTTCCATCCCAGGACGCAAGCTAGCAGCCAGGCAGCCGACAGGAATATGGGTTCCAAGTGCGAAAGGCGACAAAATGTTTGTTTTCCATGAGCAGGCGGCCGGTCGATCGTCTAGACTGCCGCCGTTCCGAATAACCGAAACGCCGAATCCCGTGCGCTCGGAGGCGCCGCGGGAGCGGGGGAACCACGTTTTCGGGGCTAACTCACCTCACACAGGTGGGGGCGCAGGCTCCTTTCGCGCCAGCCCGACAGCTAACCCCGTAGGCCGACGAAGGAGATCGGTTTGCCTATACAGAGACATAAGCTCAAAGCAGGGTTAGCGGCAACAACCGGGGCATTGATCGCCCTCGCCCTGGCAGCCCCGACCGGCGCTTCGGCCGCATGCACCACCGGCGGCGTCACGCCCGCCGCGATCGACGCCTGCACCCCCACCGCAAAGGCGAAGCTGCTTGCCGACGGGGAACTGATTCCCCCGGCCAGCGCCCCGCCCCGCGTCAAGGCGGTGATCGCCGCCGCCAACAAGATCCGCACCAAGCCCTACATCTGGGGTGGCGGCCACGCCCGCTGGTGGGACCGCGGCTACGACTGCTCCGGCTCCGTCAGCTACGCGCTGCACGGCGGCGCATTCCTCAGCAGCCCGCTGCCCTCCGGCCCTATGGAGAACTGGGGATACTCGGGAACGGGCCGTTGGATAACGGTCTACGCCAACGCCGGCCACGCCTACGCGGTGATCGCGGGCTTTCGCTGGGACACCGCCGGCGACTCCAGCGGCACCGGCCCCCGCTGGCACCCCGAAATGCTCAGCAACGCCGGCTTCGTCGCTCGTCACCCCGGCGGCTACTAGCCGACGCGTCCAACTCCGATGCGCCACCCCGGCCAACTGGCCGGGGTGGGTTTGTCCTTGCTTTCCAGACCCGCTCGGATAACGTTTCCATGTAACCGCTCCACCCCCTGACATCCGCTTGGTGGGCCTCTCCAAGCGTTACGGCGAGGTGGTGGCGGTTGCGGGAATTGACCTGGAGATCGAACGGGGGGAGTTCTTTACGCTGCTCGGGCCATCCGGCTCCGGCAAGACGACCACCCTGCGGATGATCGCCGGCTTCGAGGACCCGAGCACGGGGACGGTCGAGCTGGCGGGCGAGGACGTCAGCGGCGTGGCACCCAACGACCGCGCCGTCAACACCGTCTTCCAGGACTATGCCCTCTTCCCGCACATGACGGTCGGCGAGAACGTCGCCTACGGGCTGCGCGTCGCGGGCGCGCCCAAGGCCGAGCGCGCCCGCCGCCGCGACGAGGCGCTGGAGATGGTCCGCCTGCCCGGCTACGCCGATCGCAAGCCGGGCGAGCTCTCGGGCGGCCAGCGCCAGCGCGTCGCCCTGGCGCGGGCGATCGTCAACCGCCCCAAGGTCCTCCTCCTCGACGAGCCGCTCGGCGCCCTCGACCTGAAGCTGCGCGAGCAGATGCAGGTCGAGCTGAAGACGATCCAGAGGGAGGTCGGCATCACCTTCGTCTACGTCACCCACGACCAGGACGAGGCGCTGACGATGAGTGACCGGATCGCCGTCTTCAGCGACGGGCGGATCGAGCAGGTCAGCCCGCCGGTCGAGCTCTACGAGAGCCCGGCCAACGAGTTCGTCGCCGGCTTCGTCGGCGTCTCCAACCTGCTCGAGCGCGACGGGTCCCGGTTCACCATCCGGCCCGAGAAGATCCGTCTGGTCGACCCCGCCGCGAGCCCCAACGGCCTGCACACCGAGCCCGGTCGCATCGCCGACGTCGCCTACGTGGGGATGGTGACCCGCTACACGGTCACCCTCGACGCCGGGGGCAAGCTTCAAGTCGTACAGCAGAACACGGAGAGCACGTCGCTCGACGCAGCATCTGAGCGGGGGAGGGAGGTCCTGGTCGGCTGGCGCCCCGAACACACGGTCGCCGTCCGCCGGAAATCGACTACAGAGGAGGAACCACCGTGAGGAATCAGGACACACACCCGGCACGGACGGCGTGGCTCGTGGTCGCAGGGCTGCTCGCCTTCATGCTGCTGCTCGCCGGTTGCGGCTCAAGCGGCAACAGCACCACCGGCAAGGAACTGACCAAGGTCGGCAAGGGAGAGGGACAGCTCAGCCTGATCTCCTGGGCCGGCTACGTGGAATCGCCGTGGACCAAGCCATTCGAACAGAAGACCGGCTGCAAGGTCAACGACAAGGTGGCGGGTACCTCCGACGAAATGGTCCAGCTGATGCGCAGCGGGCAGTACGACGGGGTCTCGGCCTCCGGCAACGCCTCGGCCCGCCTCGTCGACGGCGGCAACGTCGCGCCGGTCAACGTCAGCCTGGTGCCCAACTACAAGACCATCTTCCCCGACCTGAAGAACCAGCCCTACAACACCTTCAACGGCGTCCACTACGGCATCCCGCACGGCCGCGGGGCGAACCTGCTGATGTGGAACCCCAATGACGTCAAGCCCGCCCCGACCTCCTGGGACGTGATGCTCAACCCGAAACTGGCCGCCAAGTACAAGGGCAAAATCAGCGCCTACGACGACCCGATCTACATCGCGGATGCGGCCGTCTACCTGAAGGCCCACCAGCCCAACCTGAAGATCGAAAACCCCTACGAGCTGAACGAAACCCAGTTCAACGCGGCGGTCAACCTGCTGAAGGAACAGCGCCCCTATGTCGGCGAATACTGGTCCGAAGCGACCAAGCAGGTCGCGGCCTTCGCCGGCGGGGACGACCAGGTCGGCACCACCTGGCAGTACCAGTACTTCCTGCTCAAGGGCGAAGGCCAGAAGGTCGCGGCCAGCCCGGCCAGCCAGGGCTTCCTGCCCAAGGAGGGCGCGACGGGATGGTCGGACACCTGGATGATCAGCTCCAAGGCAAAGCATCCCAATTGCATGTACGAGTGGATGAACTGGATCGTCTCGCCGAAAGTGAATGCCGAAGTGGCCGAATTCTTCGGTGAGGCGCCGGCGCAGAGCCTTGCCTGCGAACAGACCAAGGAGAAGAATTTCTGCGCCAAATACCACGCCGACAACCCGGCGTTCTGGAAGCGCGTCTACTACTGGGAGACCCCGGTGTCGGAATGCGGCAACGGCCAGAACAACTGTAAGAACTACAACGACTGGGTCCAGGCCTGGACCTCGATCAAAGGTTGAGCCGCCGGCTCGCCGGCTTCTTCTACGGGCGCCCCCGCCTTCAGGTGGGGGCGCTCCTGGCGGGTCCCGTGGGCTGGCTCGTAGTCGGCTACCTGGGCTCGCTCGCGGTCCTGCTGGTCGCGGCGTTCTGGACCGTCGACCCGCTCAGCGGCGTGGTCGTCCACAACCTCAGCCTCGAAAACTTCAAGACCCTCATCGACGAACCCGTCTACCGCGACATCGTCGGGCGCACGGTCCTGATCGCGGCGCTGGTCACCCTCACTGACGCCGTTCTCGCCTTCCCGATCGCCTTCTACATGGCCAAGGTGGCGAGCCGGCGGGGCAAGGCGCTCCTCGTCGTCGCGGTTCTGCTGCCGCTCTGGTCCAGCTACCTGGTCAAGGTCTACTCGTGGCGGACGATGCTGTCAGCCGGCGGGGTGATCAACTGGGCGCTCGCCCCACTCGGCCTGCACGGGCCGGGCTTCGGCAACACCGCCGTCTGGCTGGTGATGAGCTACCTCTGGCTGCCGTACATGGTGCTGCCGATCTATGCCGGGCTGGAGCGCATCCCGAACTCGCTGATCAGCGCCTCCGAGGATCTCGGCGCCTCGCCGTTCACGACCTTCCGCCGGGTGATCCTGCCGCTCGCCTTCCCGGCGGTGGTCGCCGGCTCGATCTTCACCTTCGCCCTCACCCTGGGCGACTACATCACGCCGCGACTGGTCTCCAACAGCCAGTTCATCGGCAACGCCATCTTCAACAACATCACCAACAACCAGCCGCTCGCATCCGCCCTCGCGCTCGTCCCGATCGTCGTGATGATCGCCTACCTCCTCGTCGCCCGTAAGC
Source organism: Solirubrobacterales bacterium (assembly GCA_035566275.1). Lineage (GTDB taxonomy): Bacteria > Actinomycetota > Thermoleophilia > Solirubrobacterales > 70-9 > DATMRN01. The sequence continues at coordinate 4,963 of DATMRN010000154.1, forward strand.
TCGGGGCGTTCGAGCACATTTAGGGCGATGCGGCTCTCGCGACGCTCAACCACGCTGCTCCGCCTCGGCGTCGGAGTGGGCCTCGCCTTCATCTACATCCCGCTGATCGTGATCGCGATCTACGCCTTCAACTCCAGCGACATCCTCAAGTGGCCGCCGCCCGGCCTCACCCTCGACTGGTTCCCGAAGGCGATCGAAAACGAAGCCGCCCGCAAAGCCTTCGCCACCTCGATCAAGGCGGGCGTGGTCGCCACCGCGATCGCGATAACCCTCGGCACCCTCGCCTCCCTCGCGGTCGGCCGTCACCGCTTCTTCGGCCGCGAGACGATCTCCTTCCTGGTAATCCTGCCGATCGCCCTGCCGGGAATCGTCACCGGGATCGCCCTCAGCGACACCTTCACCCAGGTGCTGGGAATCCCGCTCAGCCTCTTCACCGTGATCGTCGGCCACGCCACCTTCTGCATCGTCGTCGTCTACAACAACGTCGTCGCCCGCCTGCGCCGCGTCTCGACCTCCTTCGAGGAGGCCTCGGCCGACCTCGGCGCCCACACCTGGCAGACCTTCCGCTTCGTCACCCTGCCGGGCCTGCAGACCGCCCTCGTCGCCGGCGCCCTGCTCGCCTTCGCCCTCTCCTTCGACGAGATCATCGTCACCACGTTCACGATCGGCGCCGGGCAGCAGACCCTGCCGATCTGGATCTTCTCCAACCTCTTCCGCCCCAACCAGCTGCCGATCGTCAACGTCGTCGCGGTCCTGGTGATCCTGATCTCGATCGTCCCGGTCTACCTGGCCCACCGCCTCACCCGAGAGGAGGGCGGCGCCGCAGCCGGGCGGGGCGTCAGGGGCGGCGGCGTGGAGGCCGAGGCGACGGCGATGCCGTAGGCATCTGGGGGCTAGGAGGAACGAGAGAGCCGAGCGGCGGCCTCGGCGCCCAGGTAGGGCGCCAGGGTCAGCTCGACCAGGTCGGGGAGGAGCTTCTCCAGCTTCTCGGCGCGGCCGGCGTTGATCTCCATCGCGATCAGGGAGACGATGCCGCCGACCAGAGTCTCCTCGGTGGCCTCGGGCAGGGGGCGCTCGCCGCTGTGTTCGGGACGGCCGGCCTTGAGGATCTCGACGAAGCCCTGAATCGAGACGCGGTGGCGGGCGGCTACCTCACCGCCCGCGGCGACCGGCTCGATCATGCAGAGGCGCGCCAGCGCGGGCTCCCCGGCAAGGAAGTGCAACATCGTGGCGAGCGCGGCGCGCACCTTCTGGGGCCACTCCTCGAATGCCCCCGCGGCAGCCTGCATCGAGTCGCGGATGTGGTCGGCGACCATCTCGTAGGCGGCGAGGAAGCAGGCTTCCTTGTCGGCGAAGTGCTCGTAGAAGGTGCGGCGGGAGACCGAGGCCGCCTTGGTGATGTTGGCGACCGTGGTGTTGTTGTAGCCGCGCTCAGCGACGGTGTCGACGAGCGCGGTGATGATCCGCTCGCGCTGGTTCTGCGCGATGAACTCACGGGGCAGGCCGTGGCGACCCGCGGGCAGGCGGGGAGTGGATGACGGCTGCTCGACGGGCAGGGGCGGCTTCGCCTTCGCCTTCCGCCTGCTTTTCGCCGCCCCCTTGGCCACGCATCGACCATACCCGAGACCGCCGCGCGACTACCGCAGCGGCTGGACCAGGAGCTCGTCCTCGGCTGCGCGGGGACCCAGGTAGGGCATCGTCGCCATGTAGACCAGCTCGGGGAGGAAGTCCTCTCCCCGATCGACGCAGCCATTTTGGATCTTGGTCAGAAGCGTGCCGTGGATCGCCCCGGCGATGATCTCCGCCGTGCAGCGGGAGACCGAGGCGGGGTCCTCCAACATGGCGCGACCGGCGTCGAGGAGCTCCGCAAAGCCCTGCAGGATGCGGTCGCGGTGGGCCTGAGCGCAGCTGCCGGCGCCGTGCACCTCGACCACGAAGAAACGGGCCCGGGCGGGGTCTTCCTGGAGAAAGCGCATCGCCGCCCAGCCGGCCGCCCAGATGCGGTCGTGCCAGGAGCCAGGGACGTCGTAGGCGCGGCGGACACGGTCGCAGAGCTCGGCCGCGATCTCGTCATAGGCGGTGAGGAAGCGCTCCTCCTCGGCGGGGGCGCCGTCGTCGCTCATATCGGCCCGGCTCCTCCTCCGGCGCTCGTCTTGCTCAGGCGGCCACCCTGGCCTGTGCCGCATCGGCGGCCTGGCCCGCCTCGACCTCCCCGATGTAGGGGGTCAGCGTTACCTGCAGCATCTCCGGCAGCAGCGCCTTGATGTCGTAGACCTTGTCCGCCACCAGCCGCTGGTGTATGAGCCAGGCGAGCCCGCCGGCGATCGCCACCTCCAGCCCGTCCGGTAGCCGGCTCGCCCGAGGGTTGAACTCCCGCCCCTCGCGCAGCTTCGGGGCGACGCTCTCCAGCATCGCCTGGTAGCGAGCCAGCGCCGCGGCGCCCGCCGCCTGGGACTCGACGATGCAGAGGCGGGCGCGCGCCTGCTCGGTGACGACCATCTCGAGGAAGATCTCGAGGCCAGATGCGATCTGCTCGGGCCAGGCCTGCTCGGGGTCGAGCAGCTCGCCGAAGACCTCGGCAGCCGCCGCGACGCTCTCGTCGAAGGCGGCGAGGAAGCACTCCTCCTTGCTCGCGAAGTGCTCGTAGAAGGTGACCAGGGCGACGCGGGCGGTCTTGGCGATCAGCTCGATCGTCGTCTTCTGGTAGCCGCGCTCCGCAACCAGCTCGGCGGTGGCGAGCAGCATCCGCTCGCGCTGGTTCCGGGAGACGAAGTCGCGGGGCACCAGGTGGTGCCCAGGGGGCGTCTTGGCGAGACGTTCCGAGAGTGAGCGCGACTCGGACATACCGGCACGATACCAGAATATTCATCTCGTGTCTACTCTCGTTTTCTACAGAAAATCCAGCGTTCTGCCCAACTGAGTTTTTAAAAGGTGCTATACCTAGACAAAAGGGTCTTGTTTTCAAAGGGCGAAAACGTGTCTGAACAAACCACCGGCACCTCCGGCGAGAACGGGAACGCCACCCCCCTGGCCCCTTTCACCCGCCTGCGCAAGCGGCCGACCCGCGAGCGACTGCTGGAGGCGATGCTGGTGGTGAGCGGCGAGCTGGGCTACGAGCAGGTCACCGTCCAGGACGCGATCGAGCGGGCGAAGGTGAGCCGAGCGACCTTCTACAAACACTTCACCGACAAGGAGGACTGCTTCGCGCAGGCCTACCAGGACGCGAGCGAGTGGCTCTTCCGGCGGCTGATCGGCGCCGCGAAGCGCCGGCCCACCTGGCGCGAGGGGCTGCGGTCCGGGTTGGCGGAGCTGCTCGAGTTCTGCGCCAACCAGCCGGCGATCGCCCGGGCGCTCTTCATCGAGGCGCACGCCGCCGGTGGCCGGGCCTTGGCTCAGCACAGTCAGTCGAGGGTGCGCCTCTCTCACGCGATCGACTCCGCGCGCCGCGAGATCCCGTCTCGCCAAGCTCCACCTCCGATTACGGCTACCTTCATGGTAGGGGCGATCGAGACCCTCGTGTGCGTGAAGCTGATGGCCGGAGAGGCCGAGCAGGCGCCGGAGATGCTCCCGGGGCTTCTCCACTTCGTCGTCATGCAGTACTTCGGCGAGGACGCCGCGTGGGAAGAGATGGCCTCCGCCTCACTCGCCACTTGGAATTCCCGCCGCACCGCTGCAGCCGAGATTCCCGCGGAGCGCTAGGCGCGCGAGGAGCGCTACAGAGGGATGTTCCCGTGCTTCCGTTTTGGCTGAGGAACCCGCTTGGACTGGAGCATCCGTAACGCTCTTATGAGCTTCGGGCGGGTTTCCCTGGGCTCGATGACGTCGTCGATGTAGCCGCGCTCTGCGGCCGAGTACGGATTGGCGAAATGCGCTTTGTAGTCGTCGATGAGCTTTTGCCGGCGCTCGCCCGGGGTCGGGGAGCTGGAGATGTCTTTGCGGTAGATGATGTTGACTGCGCCCTCCGGGCCCATCACCGCGACCTCGGCGGTCGGCCAGGCGACGTTGTAGTCGGCCAGCATGTGCTTGGAGTTCATCACGTCGTAGGCGCCGCCGTATGCCTTGCGGGTGACGACGGTGAGCTTCGGAACGGTCGCCTCGGTGAAGGCGTAGAGGAGCTTGGCGCCGTGGCGGATGATCCCGTTCCACTCCTGGTCGGTGCCGGGCAGGAAGCCGGGCACGTCGGTGAAGGTGACGATCGGGATGTTGTAGGCGTCGCAGGTGCGGACGAAGCGCGCCGCCTTCTCGGAGGACTCGATGTCCAGCACCCCGGCCAGGTAGGCGGGCTGGTTGCCGACCACGCCGATCGAGAAGCCGTCGAGGCGCGCGAAGCCGCAGATGATGTTCTTCGCGTAGTGCTCGTGGACCTCGAAGAACTCCTGATCGTCCACGATCAACCGCACGACCTCGCGCATGTCGTATGGCTTGTTGGGGTTGTCGGGAACGACGTGGTCGAGCTCGGGCGTCATCCGCTGCGGGTCGTCGGTCGGCTGCACGCGGGGCGCCGTCTGCAGGTTGTTCTGCGGCAGGAAGCCCATCAGATAGCGGCAGTCCTCGAGGCACGCATCCTCGTCCTCTGAGGCGAATTGCGCGACGCCGGACTTCGTGTTGTGCGACATCGCGCCGCCGAGCTCCTCGAACCCGACCTCCTCACCCGTGACGGTCTTGATCACGTCGGGACCGGTGATGAACATGTGCGACGTCTCCTTCACCATGAAGATGAAGTCGGTGATCGCCGGTGAGTACACCGCCCCCCCCGCGCAGGGGCCCATGATCAGGCTGATCTGAGGGATCACCCCGGAGCACTTCACGTTGCGCACGAACACGTCTCCGTAGGCCCCGAGGGAGACCACCCCCTCCTGGATGCGGGCCCCCCCGGAGTCGTTGATGCCGATCACCGGACAGCCGATCTTGGCGGCGAGATCCATGATCTTGCACATCTTCTCGCCCATCACCTCGCCCAGCGAGCCCCCGAACACGGTGAAGTCCTGGCTGAACACGCACACGCGGCGCCCCTCGATCGTGCCGTGGCCGGTGACCACCGCGTCGCCCCACGGCCGGTTCTTCTGCATGTCGAACTCGTGCGTGCGGTGACGCACGAACGCGTCCAGCTCGCGGAACGACCCCGGATCCAGCAGCTTCTCGAGCCGCTCACGCGCGGTGTACTTGCCCTTCGCGTGCTGCTTGGCGACGGCAGGACCCTCGGCATGCGCCGCCTCGTGCCGAAGTTCCG
>DATMRN010000155.1:0-17380 GCA_035566275.1 Solirubrobacterales bacterium
TGATGACCTTTGGAGCACTGTTTCGGACCGTGGCGACCGCGGGCGGCTCTCCGCCGGGCGCCGAGCTGACACCCGCCCAGCGGCTGCGGGCCGTCTCGGTGGCGATCGCTGCGCGGCTCGGAGCGCTGGGGCCGCTGCGGCGCTCCGCCACCCGGCCGGGGTTCGCGCTCGCCTTCGAGCGCCTGCTCGACGAGCTGCAGGGGGCGGGGCTCGACCCGGAGGCGGTGCAGGCCGGGGCGGCGACACTGGAGGGCTCCGCCTACCTGAGCGATATCGCCGCCCTGTTCGCCGGCTATGCCGAGACGCGAGCCCGCCTCGGCCGGGTCGACTCGCACGGGATCGCCCGCGAGGCGATCGCGCTGCTGCGCCGATCCGGCGAGCTCTGGGGAGAGCGTCCGCTCTTCCTCTACGGGCTCGACGACCTGACCCGGAACCAGTTCGCTCTGATCGAGGCGCTCTCCGGGATTGCCGAGGTGACGGTGGCGCTTCCCTATGAGGAGGGCAGTACGGCGCTGGTCGCCCGCGTCACGCTGCTCGAGGAGCTGCGCGCCCGGATCGGGGTCGCGGAGGAGACTCGGACCGAGGCGAACCCCGCAAACACGCCGAATCCCCTGCTCTTCCATCTGGAGCGCGGTTTCGGCGCCTCGGGCGGAGAGCGGCGGCGGCCCGGCGAGGGTCTGGCCCTGCTGCGCTCGGCGGGCGAGCGGGGCGAGGCGGAGGCGATCGCGACCGAGGTGGCGAAGCTGGTCGCCGGCGGAGTCGAGCCGGACGAGATCGCGATCGCCCTACGGGACCCGGCGCGACGCGGCCCGGCGATCGCCGCGGCACTGGAGTCCTACGGGATGGCGACGGCACTGGAGGCCGCGCTGCCGGTCTCCGGGACGGCGGTCGGGGGGGGTCTGATCGCCCTGCTCGAGGCCGAGTTCGGCGTCGGCCGGGCAGGCGACCTGCTGCGCTTCCTGCGCGGCCCCTCGGGGCTCCTCCCATCGAGGGTCGACTGGTTCGAGCGGGACGTGCGGCGTGGCAGGGTGCAGGGTGCCGCGGCGGCGCTGGAGTTGTGGATGGAGAGGTACGGCAGGCTCCCGAAGGACCTGACGCGGATCAGGGAGGCGGCGGCCGAGTCGCCGGTCGGGCTGACCGAGGAGGTCGGCCGACTCGCCGCCACGATGGCCTCCCGACCCCTGCGCGAGAAGGGGGACGGCCCGAGCCCGGCCCCAGGCGACGGGATGGAGCTTCGAGCCGCGGCGGCGATCTCGAACGCGCTCTCCGAGCTTGTCGAGCTGGGCGGGCCGGCCCCCCGGCCCGAGGAGCTGGCCGGGGCGATCGAGGGCATCGAGTTCCGCGCCTGGAGCGGGCCGGTCGAGGGGCGGGTGCGGATCGCCAGTCCCTACCGGCTGCGGGCGGGGCGCTTCGACCACGTCTTCGTCGGCTCGCTCCAGGACGGCGAGTTCCCGCGCCGCGACCGCGGCGGCGGCCCCTTCCTCTCCGAAGGGCAGCGCGCCGCGCTCGGGCTCGACCCGCGCCGCGACACCGAGGCGGAGGAGCGCTACCTCTTCCACGCCTGTCTCTCACTGGCCCGCGAGCGGCTCTTCCTCTCCTACCGTGACAGCGACGAGAACGGCGCCGCCGAGGCGCGCTCGCCGCTGCTCGACGACGTCCGCCGGCTGCTCGACCCGCCGCCGGACGGCGAGGTCCCAGACCCGGTCGAGGAGTCGCTAACCCGTGGGCGGGACCTGGCGCAGGTGGTTCATCCCGTCGGCGAAGCCCCCTCGGAGGACGAGCTGGCCCGGGCGATCGCCGCTCACGGGAGGGCAGCCGACACGGCCGCGCTGCTCGGCGCCGCGGGGGCCGGCGAGGGGGTCGCGGGCAGGATCACGGCGCGGATCGAGGCGGCGCGAGCCGCCGAGTCCGCCACTCGCGCCCCCAGCCCGCTGGCGAACCCGGCGGCGATCGAGTCGCTGGCCGCCGTCCCCGCCTACGGCGGCACCACCCTGGAGGAGTTCGACCTCTGCTCCTACCGCTGGTTCGCCGGGCACGAGCTCGACCCCCAGCCCCTTGACCCGGCGCCCGACCCGCTCGTCCAGGGCGGCCTCATGCACGCCACGCTCGATCGCCTTTATGAAGAGCGCCCGGGAGGCGACCCCCTCCCCCGTCCCGACTCGCTGCACGCCTGGATCGAGCGGGGGCGGGAGCTGGTCGCCGAGATCGCGGCGGAGCGAGGGCTGGGCGGCCACCCGGCCGAGCGGGCCATGGCGCGCCGGGTCGAGCGGCTGCTCGTCCGCTTCCTGGCTGAGGAGTCCGAGCGCGAGACCGGCGGCTTCGAGCCGTGGCTGCTGGAGGCGGCGTTCGGCGAGCGGGAGAACAGCGATCGGCCCGTGCTCGAGCTCGACGGCTGGGGGCTGCACGGAGCGATCGACCGGGTCGATCGCTCCCCCGACGGCCGCGCCCTCGTCCTCGACTACAAGCTCTCGGGCGCCGTCACCCCGCGCGAGAAGTTCGAGGAGAAGGCGAAGCTGCAGCTGCAGCTCTACCTGATCGCCGTCGCCGAGCACTGGGGAGCACTCCCGGTCGGGGGCCTCTACCACCCGCTGCGCGGCACCTCGGTGCGCCGTCCGCGCGGCATGGTGCTGGAGGAAGCGGCCGACGATCTCGCCGCCTACCGGCTCTACGACAACGACCTCGCCGACCGGGACGAGCTCGACGAGCTGCTCGCCGAAGCGCGGAGCCGAGCCGGCGCGATCGTCGCCCGGATGCGGACCGGCGACATCCGCCGCGACCCCGGGCCCCGCGAGGGCCTGCGCGGCCACGACGTCTGCCCGACCTATTGCGACTTCGCCCCGATCTGCCGCCGCGACCGGGCGCCGGTGACGGAGGAGGACTTCGAGGTGGAGGAGCGGTGAGCAAGCGGACGCCCACGCCCGAGCAGGCGGCGGCGATCGGCGCCACCGGGCGCGACGTGCTGCTGGAGGCGGGCGCCGGCACCGGCAAGACCGGCGTGATGGTTGACCGCTACTGCCGGCTGGTCTGCGACGAGGGAGTCTCGCCCGACGCGGTCCTCGCCTTCACCTTCACCGACAAGGCGGCAGCCGAGCTGCGCCGGCGGATCCGTGCCGAGCTGGCCCGGCGCGCCGAGGCGGGCTCCGAGCGCGCCCGCATGCTGCTCGGCGGCATCGGCGGGGCGTGGGTGACGACGATCCACGGCTTCTGCAACCGGCTGCTGGCCGGCCACCCGGTCGCCGCCGGCGTCGACCCCCGCTTCCGCGTGCTCGACGCGCCGGAGGCCGAGCGGGCGGCGCGGGAGGCCTTCGATGATGCGCTGGAGGCGTTCCTGGCGGAGGGCGACCGGCATCGCGAGGAGACCGTTGCGACCTTCGATATCGACGGGCTGCGCGCGATCGTCGCCGGCGCCCACGCGGAGCTGCGCAGCCGCGGCTTCGCCGATCCGAGGCTGCCCGAGCCGCCGCGGCCCGACGCGGCCGGGGCGATCCGCCGCGCCGCCGAGGCCGCTGCGGAGGCGCTGGGGGAGCTGAAGCCGGGCGACGCCAAGCGGGAGCGGATCGAGCGGGCGCTGACAACGTTGGAGAGCGAAGCGGGCAGGCTCCCGAGCCTCGACGAGCTGGTGGCGCTGCGCACCGACAGCAGGGCCAAGGGGGTTACCGACTACCGCGAGGCGATCGAGGTGGCGATCTCCCGCACCGCCGAGGCCGGCGAGGGGGGCGAGGCCTACCGCCATGTCGCGGCGCTGCTGGAGCTCTTCTCCTCGCGTTTCGAGGTCGCCAAGGAGCGGCGAGCCGGGGTCGACTTCGAGGACCTCCAGATCCTCGCCGTCCGGCTGCTGGAGCGCTCCGAGCTCGGCCAGGCCTACCGCGCACGGTTCAGCCACCTGATGGTCGACGAGTTCCAGGACACCAACCGCCTCCAGCTGCGGCTGATCGAGGCGCTGCGGGGGCCGCGGAGCGAGCTGATGGTCGTCGGCGACGAGTTCCAATCGATCTACGGCTTCCGCCACGCCGACCTCGACGTCTTCCGCGAGCAGCGGCGGCTGATCGAGGAGCGCCCCGACGCCGAGGCGATGGAGCTGAGCGGCAACTTCCGCTCCCGGCCCGAGCTGATCGGCGCCGTCAACGTGCTGGGCGGGAAGCTGCTCGGCGACTCGTTCAGGCCGTTGCGGGTAGGGGCCGAGCCCCGGCAGCCGGCGCCCCCTGGCGAGGGCCCCGCGGTCGAGCTGCTGCTCACCGCCCGCGACGGCTGGGACACCGACGGCATCGACCTGGCGCCGACGATCGACGGCCGCACCCCGCTCAACTGCCTCGCCGAGGCACGCTTCGTCGCCGCGCGGCTGCGGGAGCTGGCCGACACGGGAATCGAGCGCGGCGAGATGGTCGTGCTGTTGCGCGCCTTCACCCACCTCGACGCCTACGAGGACTCGCTGGAGCGGGCCGGGCTGCGGCCCTACGTGGTCGGCGGCCGGGGCTACTGGTCCCAGCAGCAGGTCGCCGACGTCTGCGCGCTGCTGGCGACGATCGCCAACCCGCTCGACGACCAGGCGCTGTTCGGCGCCCTCGCCTCCCCCGCCTGCGGGCTGGCGCCCGACACCCTGTGGCTGCTGCGCGCCGCGGCGGGCAAGCGGCGCCACGTCTGGCCCGCCGTGGAGCACACGGTCGGACTGGGCGAGGCCGATCTGGCAGAGCCCGAGCGCCTGGCGCAGATCCCAGAGCCGGAGCTGGAGCTGCTGCGCCGCTTCGCGGAGACGATCGAGGGGCTGCGGGAGCGGGGCGCCCGCCTCTCCCTCGCCGGACTGATCGAGGCCGTCGTAACCGAGACCGGCTACGACCTGGCGGTGCTGATACGCCCCTCCGGCGAGGCCCGCTTCGCCAACGTGCGCAAGCTGATGCGCCTCGCCGCGGAGTTCGAGGCGCGCGAGGGGCGCGACCTGCGCGGCCTGCTCGACTTCCTCGCCTCCCGCGCCGAGACGGACGGCGAGGCGCAGGCGGCGACCGCGGCCGAGGGCCACGACGGGGTGCGGATCATGACCGTCCACAACGCCAAGGGGCTCGAGTTCGGCGTCGTCGCCGTGCCCGACCTCTCGCGCAGCCTGCTGGCCGGCTCGCGGCCGCCGCTGCTGACGATCGGCCGCGACGGGGAGGCGCCTCGGGTCGGCATGCAGCTGCGCCGCCTCGGCGCCGGCTCGGTAAACCTCTACTCCTACGCGGAGCTCTGCGAGGAGGCGAAGGAGCGCGACGTCGAGGAGGGCCTGCGGCTCTTCCACGTAGCCGCGACCCGGGCGCGCGAGCGGCTGGTCCTCAGCGGCGTGGTCAAGCCGCAGGCCGGGCGCGAGACCCCCGGAACGCCGGTTGTCGAGCGGATCGTCGAGGGCTTCGGGATCGACCGCGAGAGCGACTCGACGGTCCCGGTCCCGCCGCCGCAGCCGCGCGACGGCCTCGACGCCGTCTTCGCCCCCTCCGAGATCGCGGTCCGCGTCAGCCTCCCCTCCCCGCAGCGAGCCGCAGAGCTGGCCGCGGCGCGGCGAGACGCGGGCGCCGCGCGCCCGCTCGGCGAGGGACCGGCGCCGCTGGTGCAGCGGCGCGCCCCCGTCGTGCCGAGCCGGCCTCTCTCCTACACGGCGATCTCCGCCTACGAGGACTGCCCCTACCGCTTCTACATGGAGCGGGTTCTGGATTTGGGTGACCGCGAACGCACTGCCTTCCGCATACCGGGCAGAAATACGTTCGCGCCGGGTTCGGAGAACGCGGCGGAGCGGGAGGAGCGGGCCGCGCGCGGCGCCGCGGTGCACTCGCTGCTCGAGTGGAGCGGGGCCAATGGCTGGGCCGAGCCGCCGGCGGAGCTCACCCGCCGCCACACCGTTGCCGCGGGCCTGGACAGCGACTCCAGCGACGCGGCGGAGAGCCTGCTCGAGCCGGTGCGCGGCTGGCTCGACTCCGAGCTGCTGAACGAGCGAGTCATCCCCGACGGGGCAAAGGTGCGAGCCGAGGTGCCGATCCTGCTCGGCGTCGCCGGGACGGTCCTGCGCGGTTCGATCGACCTGCTGGTCGAGCGCGAGGGCGCGGCGCCGCTCGTCGTCGACTACAAGACCGACCGGCTGAACGACTCCGGCCCGGCCGAGCACGCCGCCCGCTACGAGACCCAGCGGGCGATCTACGCGCTCGCCGTCGCCGAGTCCCGTGGCGCACCGGAGGTGGAGATCGCCTACGTCTTCCTCGAGCGCCCCGACGACCCGGTCGTCTCCTGCCTGGACGCAGCCAAGATGGAGGCCGGGAGGGAACGGCTGGCGGCGACTATCGCCCGCATCGGCCACGGCGAGTTCCCGGTCGCCCCCGAAGCCGAGCGCACCTGGTCCCTCTGCCGCGGCTGCCCGGCCCTGGGGCGGCTTTGCTCCGGTCCTCGTGCGAGCGAAGCAACCCCGACTGTCTCTCAGGCCGTCTGACCAAGCAGATCAAGGACGCAGGGAGCGTGGCGTGCTCCGCACGCGAGCGACCGAGGACGCCGATATGCGCCGCGTCAGACGGCCTGAGAGTCGAGCTTCGCTGCCAGCTCGTCCAGCCTCAGCTCCTTCAGCCCCTCGCCGACGGCGTCGAGCTCGGCGGCGCAGTAGGTGACCAGCTCGCGGCCCTCCTCGCAGAGGTCGAGCGTCTCGCGCAGGCCGGCCTGGCCGGAGTCGAGCCGGTCGACGATCTCCTCCAGCCGCTCGACCGCGACCTCATAGCTTTCGGGCGCTTCGCTCATTCCTCCCCGTCCTCGTCGATCCTTGCTCCGACCCCACCGTCGGAGAAGCGCAGTCTGACGCGGCCGGCGGCGCGAGCCGCCTCGGCACTCGTCACCGGCTCGCCCCCGGTCGTCTCGGCCAGCGCGTAGCCGCGCTCCAGCGTCCGCCCCGGGTCGTGAGCGCGCAGCGCCACGCCGACGTGGCGAATCGCCGTTCGGCGCCGCTCCAGGGCCGCCGCCGCGGAGCGTCCCAGCCGGGCCAGCCAGGCCCGCGCCACCGGGCGGGCGAGGACGCGATCGGCGGCGCGGCGCAGAGAGGCGGCGCTGCGCCCCAGCCCGCGGCGCGCCGCCACGCAGTCGAGCGGAACCGCCGCCTCAGCGGCGTGGGTCGGGGTCGAGCAGGCGACTGCGGCGACATCGTCGATCAGGGTCGAGTCGCGCTCATGGCCGATCGCGCTCACCACCGGCACCCGCAGCATCGCCACGGTGCGGCAGAGGGTCTCGTCGCAGAAGGCCCAGAGGTCGGCGAGGCTGCCGCCGCCCCTGGTGACGACGATCGCCTCGATCTCCGGCCGCGCCGCCAGATCCTGGATCGCCGCCGCGATAGCCGGCGCCGCATGTCGATCCTGCACCGGAGCAAAGCCCCAGACCACGGTCCCGGCCCAGCCCCGCCGCTCCAGCCCGACGAGCAGATCGCGACGAGCCGCCCCCGACTCGGCCGTAACCACCCCGATCGCCTTCGGCAACAAAGGCCGCGCCAACTGCTTCTGAAGCTCGAAGAGGCCCTCCGCCCGAAGCTCCTTGCGCAGAGCCTCCAACCGAGCCAGCAGATCCCCCTCTCCGGCCAGCCGCAGGTGTGTAACGCGAAACGCGAAGCTCGGCGATGCGTGAGCCGCACCAGGGTAGTAGTCCGGCCCGCCGGCGATCACCACTTCAGCGCCGTCCCGAAGAGCCGCCTCGGGAAGGTCCAGCTTGTCGAGCTCGTTGAGCCAGATCGCGCAAGGTACGGCGCCCTCGCCGTCCCGCAACTCAAAATGGGCCTGAACCTTGCTGCGCCTGACACCGGTCACCTCACCTATCAGCAGCACCCGCGCCCGTTTGCGCAGCTCCTCCTGAAGCTTGCGCGCGTAGCGGCCGACCGGGAAGGGGCCGGGCAGGTCCGGTCCCGGCGTCCCGGTCGCCCCAGCCGGCGATATCGCCTCTCCCTTCACGCAGGCGAGGCTACCCGGCGCGCTTCCAGCGCCGCGCCCAGAGGCGAAGCTCGCGAATCGCAGGGCGCAGCTCGGCGCCCTTTTCGGTCAGCGAGTAGGTGACGCGAACGGGTGAGCCCGCCTCAACCTCCCGCTCGACGACGCCCTCGTCCTCCAGCTCGCGAAGGCGCTGGGAGAGGAGACGATCGGAGAGGCCCGGCACGGCCTTGGCAAGCTCTCCGAAGCGCAAAGGCCGCTCGGTCAGGGCGCAAACGATCGCCCCGGTCCACCGTTTGCCGATCAGCTCTATAGCGGCGTGAAAGTGTGGGCAGACGCCCGGCGCAGACTGCTCTTGGGCGGTGGATATTGCCTCCACGTTAACCCGAGCTTACTGAACGTAAGTGATGGGCTGAGGAGGGTCGGGCGACCCTCCCTCTCTCAACCTGTGCAGGGACCCGTGTCGACGGAGGGGGCCGTCTCTCGTAGAGCAGCGCGGACGAGGTCATCGGGAACAGCGAAGCCGCCTGGAGTGCCTGAGGTGGTGGCGGCGAAGACGGTGCCCAGGACCCGGCCCTGGGAGTCGACGAGGGGGCCGCCGGAGTTGCCGCTGCGGACCGAGCCGCGCAGGGAGGTGATGGTTCGGTGGATCGGGCCGTGGCCGTAGGAGTCCTCGCTGATCACTTCGCGGGTGTCGCCGAGGCGGGCGGGGGCGACGGCGTAGGGGCCGTTCTCCGGGTAGCCGAGGACCGCGCCGGAGGTTCCTCGCTGCGGGTTGGGCGCGATCGGCAGGGGTGGGATGGCGGCGCCGACGCGGAGTAGGGCGAGGTCGTTGTGAGGGTCGTAGTGGACGGGGGTGGCGCTGAGGGAGGCGCCGGACTGGGTGGTTACGGTGGTGTCGTTCTCGCCGGCCACCACGTGGGCGTTGGTGACTATCAGGCCCGGCCGCACCGCCCAACCCGAGCCCTCGACCCCGAGCCCGCAGGCGGTGCCGAGCACACGCACCACCGAACGACCCGCCCGCAACACGTCGGGATCGGAGGCGATCGCCGTGTCCGGTGGGGCCACCTGGGTCGTCGGACCGGATATCGAGGGAGCCGGATCGACCCGGTTGAGCGCGTTCAGGACAGGCCCCGAGGGCGGCAGCACGTTGTTGAGGTTGCGCAGGATCACCGAGCGCTGGACGTCGGCCCGCAGCCGCGCCGTCCCCGGCGCGTGCAGGGCGACGGCGCCGAACACCCAGGCGAGGCCGAGCGCGACCGAGGCGATCAGCGCCGCGCCGCCCGCCCCGTCCGCCAGATGCAGCGACTTCCTGCGGATCACCTTTGCCCGCAGCCCCAGAGCGAGGCTCTCCAAGGCGATCGCCACGACCGCCCCGACAAGCAGCGCCCCCAGCGCGGCGAACAGAGGCGAGTAAGGGGACGCTGACCCCTGCCGCAACACCAACGGCCCGATCCGGCTACCCAAAAACGCCCCCGCGGCAAACCCCACCAGGGTCAGCGCACCAACAATCAGTCCTTGCCGATAGCCCCATAAGCCCAGGGCAAGAGTGAAGGCGACGATCCCCCAATCCAACACGGTCATGGTTCACATAGAAGCAGGGAAGAGGGGTCGGGCGCCCTCCTGCGCGCGGCGCTCCCTTTTTCGCACAGACCACTCAGCGAGAGAAGAAACGCGCCAGGCGAAAAAGTCAGCGCGCAGGAGGGCACCCGACCCCTCCACTACCTTTCATTCAAAATGAGCCCTCTCACACCGGAGGTGGAGCGGCGTCGCCGGCTCGTCACCCGCACGCTCCCCCTCACGATCGTCGCCGTTGTCGCCTTCAGCTTCGGCGCCTCGGCTGGGACGCCGGGGTCTCCCGAGAAGGACGCCGCCAAGCGCTTCGCCGAAGCCTGGGCGCGGCAGGAATTCGCCGCGATGTAC
Organism: Solirubrobacterales bacterium; assembly: GCA_035566275.1. Lineage (GTDB taxonomy): Bacteria > Actinomycetota > Thermoleophilia > Solirubrobacterales > 70-9 > DATMRN01. Next base: position 9,834 of record DATMRN010000155.1, read on the forward strand.
AAGGAGCTGAACCCCGCCTCGAAACGGGCGATCACGGTCAACGACTTCACCACGGCCTACCGCGCCGCCGAAGGGGTCTCGACCCTGCGCTCGCTGGAACCGGGCTCGCCCCGAGACCCGACCTCGATCGGCGGCGCGACGGTGGTGCCGGTGCCGATCGGCGCCGAGACGGTCGCCTTCGGCCCGGTCGAAGCCGACGTCGACCTGCCCTTCGCCGAAGGCGGGGTCGCCTGGAACCCGAGCCTCGTCTTCCCGGGGCTGCGCCGCGGAGAGCACCTCGAAAACCAGATCAAGCTGGCGCCGCGGGCGCCGATCCTCGCCGCCGACGGCTCGCCGCTGGCCGAGGGCCCCGCCGACGCCCGCGTGCACCCGCTCGGCAGCGCCGCGATCGACGTCACCGGCGAAGTCGGCATGGCGGAAGCCGCCGAGCGCCCCGCCCTCGCCCGCCAGGGCTTCGCGCCCGACACGCCGGTCGGGGTCAGCGGCCTCGAGCGGGCGTTCAACGCGCGCCTGGCCGGCCGGCCCGGCGGCTCGCTCCTCGCCGTCGGGGGCTCGGGTGGCTCGGCGCGCATCCTCGCCCAGTCGGAACCGAAGGCCGGCGCCCCGGTGAAGACGACGATAGATCCCACTCTCCAGGCCTCCGCCGTCTCGGCGCTGGCCGGCCGCTCCGGCGGCATGGCGGTCCTCGACGCCCGCAACGGCGACGTCCGCGCCCTGGCCGGCCAGGCCTTCTCCGCCCCCCAGCCCCCGGGCTCCACCTTCAAGATGATCACCACCACCGCGGCGCTGGAAAAGGGAGTCGTCTCGCTCGGCGACGAATTCCCCGTCGTCAACGGGGTCAACGTCGGCGGGCGCTTCATCGAAAACGCCAACGGCGAGTACTGCGGCGGCACCTTCCGGCAGGCGTTCGCCAAGTCATGCAACGCCGACTTCGTACCGCTCGGGCCGAAGATCGGCAACGAAGCGCTGGTGGGGACGGCGGAACGGTTCGGCTTCAATTCGCCCCCCACCCTCTACGCGCCGCGAATCGTGCGCGAAGTCAACCCGCCGGAACCGAGCATCCCAAAGAAAATCGGCGAAGAACTCGAACTCGGGGTGAGCGCGATCGGGCAGGGCGAAGTGCTGGCGACGCCGCTGGAGATGGCGAGCGTCGCGCAGACGATCGGCAACAACGGCGTCCGCGAGCCGACCCCGATCGTCACCGGAAAAAAACTGCGGCCCCACGCGGAACCGGTGCGGGTGATGTCGAAGAAGATCGCGGGCGAGCTGACCGAACTGATGATCGGCGTGGTCACCGAAGGCACCGGGACCGCGGGCGCGATCTCCGAGGGCCAGGTGGCGGGAAAGACCGGGACGGCCGAGCTCGGCCCGAAGCCCGGCCAGCAGAACTCCCCCCACCCGGTCCAGATCAAGGACGCCTGGTTCGCCGCCTTCGCCCCGGCCGACAAGCCGAAGCTGGCGATCGGCGCCCTCTTCATCGACGCCGGCGCCGCGGGAGGAGAAGTCGCCGCTCCGGCGGCGGCGCAGGTCTTCTCCGCCGGCCTGTAAGAGCCGGCCGCCAGGTCTCTAGAGGTCGAGCTTGACTTCGGCGGGACCTTCAGGCCCCGGGATCGAGAGCGTCAGCGGCCGGTTGTCGGAGGCCACCTGGGGAAGCCGGAAGAGGACGAGAGAGCCCTCGATCGGCCCCTGTTGGGGGGTCGAGTCGAGCGCCGGCACCTGTTCTTCGGGTTCCACTTCGCCGCCGAGCGGGAGGGCGTAGAGGCTTTTGCTGGGGATCGCGTCGTAGACCTGATGCTGGGCGTCGGTGATCTTCAGCGACTTCGGCAGCGTATGCGGGCTCTTGTCATTGTTCTGGACCTGGAAGAAGACGCCGAAGTAGGTGGAGCCCGGCGGGGGCGGGGGCTGGCCGACCAGGTAGGCGGAGTCCTCGTTGTCGCTCGGATTCAGGTAGCGGGAGAAGACGACGGTGTAGTGGAGCTTTCCGAGCGTCACCGTCTCCCCCTCCACGACGCTCTTGGAGTCGCTCGAGTAGCCGCAGGCCGAAACGGCGAGGGCGACCGCGGCGAGCACGAGCGCGGCGGTCAGCGGCAGGACGAGTCTGCGGTGACGAGGCATGGGCGGCGAGAGTCTATTAAGGGATGCCGGTCGCGTAACGGTTGCCCCCGGCGACGCCGATCCGGCCCTCGCCGGGCGCCCCGGACTCGAGCAGGTCGCGCAGCCGGCGCAGCGCCTCGCGCCAGTCCCGCTCGAGCCAGATCGAGGCGGCGCCGAGCGCCTCCCTGGCCCTGTCCAGCGGGTGAGAGGGCTTGGTCCAGTGGGAGACGCGGACCGTGGTCAGCGAGCCGGGGCCCTCGGTCAGCTCCCAGACGGTGGTGGTGGGCATCCGGTTGTCGCGCCCGCCGCGGCCGTGCTCGACGATCCGGTGGGGCTCCTCCATCTCGACGATCGTCGTGTCCATCCAGATCGAGTTGAGCGGGGCGTGGATCCGAAACCGCGCCCCCGCGCCGATCCCGGCGGAGTCGATCCGCGTCAGGTGGAAGCCTGAGACGAAGTGGTCGCTGAAGGAGAGGCGGTGGGAGAAGTCGCCGATCGTCTCGAAGGCCCGCTCGCGCGGCACATCGATCTCGACTTCGGCGCTGACTGGGCCCATGCCCGGCGCGATTCTAGAGATCGGCCTCCCGGTGGGCTCTAAGGCGCTACGATCCTCCATGGAGGCGCCGGGAAGGAGCACTCATCTTCGCCAGTCTCAGCACGGGTTCTGCCAGTAGTCATATCGACACCGGGGTCGTCCCTGGGTCGGGAACCTTCTTCTGCCTCGGCTGTGGCTCTCAGCTCTCGCTGCGGGAGACCGACCGCCTCCCCGAGTGCCCGCGCTGCGGCGGCTCCAGCTTCCGCCGCGACTCGATCTTCGAGCCGATGCAGGGACACGGCTCCCAGACGGTTGAGTTCGCCGTCCCCGCCCCGGTCTCGCCGCCGGCCTGGCTGGAGGAGGCGCGCACGCAGCTTCCCGGGCCGGGCCGCTTCCTCGCCCACCGCGCGGATGGAAGCGAGGTCGAGGTCTTCGCGATCGAACGGGGCTGGACACGGATCGGCCGCAGCATCGCCGCCGACATCCGCCTCGACGACCCCAGCGTCTCCCGCCGCCACGCGCTGATCGTCTCCGAACAGCCGGAATCGCTGCGAGTGCTGGACGACCGCAGCCTCAACGGGATCTTCCTAAACGGCGAAGCGATCGAGTGGGCGCGCCTGAACGACGGCGACGAGCTGACGATCGGCCGCTACCGCCTCTTCGCGCTCGAGTCCTAGCCGCCCCCGGACGCGGGAGCGAGGACGCGAGATCGCCGGGGGTTATGAGCGCGTCCTCGGGAGCGGAGGAGGCGGCGCCCGGCTAGCGGCGGTTCCGGCCACCCTCGGCCCTAGGATGCCGCTGGTGAGTGCCGCCGCCGACCCCTCCTTCCCGCCCGGCCCCCCGGGGATCTCCGGCGCCGCCGACCGGGCCCGCGAGCGCCTCCACGAGGAAATCGAGCGGGTGCGGGTCGGCGTCGAGGAGATGCTGGCCGAGCAGGGCGGCGAAGAGGACGCCGGGCTGCGCAAAGAGCTGGACCAGCTGCGCGAAGAGACCCGCCGCTACGTCAAGAAGCGGGTCCTCAAGAGCGAGAAGCGGATCGAGAAGTCGATGCGCAAGATCGACGAGCGGACGCGGAAGCTGGAGCGGCGTCTGGACGGGTTCGAGCAGGATCGCAAGTACGCCGAGTGGCGGATCCACACGAACACCGAGGCGATGCTTGACGGGTTGCTGCGCGAGGTGCGCGCAATCGCTGACCGGCTTACTCGGTAGAGATACTGGGATCCGCCTGGACCTTGTGGGGCACGACCATCAGGAAGTTGCTGGTGGCATCGGCGGCGAGGCCGAGGATTCGGTCGGCCTCTTCGTTTTGGTCGGTCGCTCTCAGCTCGTCGGCGTAGTGGCTGAGCAGGTCGTCGACGTCGATCAGGCCCTCGGCGTCTAGATCTTTCAGCTCTACTTTGGCGCCCTTGCCCAGGCGACTTGCGATCGCGTCGCGGTCGATTCCGAAGGCGTTTTGGCGGACGTAGACTCGGCCTCCGGTCATCCCGGCGCAGGCCCAGGGGCCGATGTCGCCGAGGACCACGGCTCGGCCTGAGGTCATGTACTCGAAGGCGAAGCCCTTGGCGTTGGCGCGGTCGACGATGCAGCCGCGGCTGTCGTCTATGTCGTGTTGTGGTTCGCCGGCGAGGACGACGTCGGCGCCGGAGAGGCGGATGCAGAAGCGGGAGTCGGCGGAGCCCTGGACGAAGAGGCGGCCGCGCTGGGCTCCGTAGGCGAAGGACTTGCCGACCGAGCCGTTCAGCCGCTGGCCCTTGGCGCCCTTGCCCTTCAGCACCGAGATGGTCCCTCCCAGCATCCCCTTGCCGACGCCGTCCTGGGCGCCGCCCTCGACTCGGATCGAGACGCCGTAGGCGTTGAACGCGCCCAGGCCCTGGCCGGCGACCGAGCCGCCGTTGAACTCGAGGCTGGCGAGCACGTCTTCGTTTGACTCCGGGCCGTCCTCGAAGATGCGGGAGCGGGCGATCGCGCCCGCCAGCTCGGTGCCGAGCACGCGGTCGTTGGCGTCGGTCGGGCGCGGGAACTCGTTGCGGACGGTGCGCCCGGCGCAGATGTCGCCGGCCAGGGCGGCGATCTGCGCCGAGGCCTGCTTCGCCTCCATCCGGATCGGACGGGCGACGACCAGGCCGGCCTCGGCGCGGGAATCGGCTGCCTCCTCGGCCACCGGCAGGTCGAGCGGCTCGAGGTCGAGGAACTCCTCCAGCGGCGTGATCAGCGGCGCCAGGTCGACCTTGTCGTGGGCCGCGATCTGCTCCAACAGGTCGTAGCGGCCGACCAGGTCCTGGGCACGGTCATAGCCGAGCGAAGCGACCACCTCCTTGACCTCCTCGCCCATCGCCTGGAAGAAACGGGCGCAACTCTCGGCGGCGACATCGACCTCCTGCGGGGTGAACTTCTTCAGGCCGTGCTCCTGGGCCTGCTCGACGGTCTCGATCTGGGTCGCGATGCCGACGTGGCAGGTGTCGAGTTGGCAGCCGCGACAGATCGTGCAGCCGAGGCTGACCATCGCCAGGGTGCCGAAGCCGACCCGGTTGGCGCCGAGGCAGTGCAGCTTGACGATGTCGTGGCCGTGGCGGTAGCCGCCGTCGGCCCAGATCTCCACCCGGTTGCGGATGCCTGCCTCCATCAGCGCCCTGTGCACGGCGCGGGTGCCGATGTCCGACGGCAGGCCGACGTGGCGCAGCGCGTGCTGGCGCGCGGCGCCGGTGCCGCCCTCGAAGCCCGAGAGGGTGATGATGTCGGCGCCGGCCTTGGCGATCCCGAGGCCGATCGTGCCTATGTTCGGCACCACCGGCACCTTGACCGAGACGCGCACGTCGGGGTTGACCGTCTTCAGCTCGTCGATCAGCTCGGCGAGGTCCTCGATCGAGTAGAGGTCGTGGTTGTTGGAGGGCGAGATCAGGTCGGTGCCGGGGGCCGCGTTGCGCGCGGCGGCGACCTTCTCGGAGACCTTCTTGCCGGGCAGATGGCCGCCCTCGCCGGGCTTGGCGCCCTGGCCGATCTTGATCTCGGCGACGTAGGAGGAGTTGATCATCTCCGCCGAGACGCCGAAACGGCCCGAGGCGACCTGCTGGCCGCGCCATTTGCGGTAGTTGCCGTACATGTCGCGGATCTCGCCGCCCTCGCCGTTGACGCAGAGCACGTTGATCGCCTTCGCCGCCTCCGCGTAGGCGCGGAAGGCCGGCTCGGACTGGGAACCGAAGCTCATCGAGGAGATCACCACCGGGTAGTCGTGGTGGCCGACCCCGGCGTCGACGGTCGCCGGATCGACCGGGTCGCGGTCGCCCTTCAGGCCCATGATGTGGCGCATCGAGATCGGGCTCTGCCGCTCGAGGTCGCGGACCTTCCCGGAGTACTCCTCATAGGTTCCGGAGCCGTTGGCGGTGGCGATCGCGGCCTTGTAGACCTTGGGGTAGAAACGGAAGGTCTTCGCCGGTTTGGCGTCCTCGTCGCCGCCCAGGACCCGGGCCCGCCCGTTGCTGTCCTCGTCGAGGTCGACAAAGCCGACGCCGGCCGCCTCGGAGGCGGCGAACGCCTCGGCCTGGAGGATCTCGGCCAGCTCCGGCTTCACCCCGATCGAGGAGAACTGACGCGCGTAGCCGCGCACCTCGTGGATGCCGATCGTCGAGATCACTTTCTCGATCCCCTTCCTCAGCGCGGCGCAGAGATTGGAGACGTCGGTCTCGTAGTCCTCGACGCAGACGACCTCGACCATCGTGTACGGGCAGACTCCGTTGGCGCCCAGCCCCAGCGCCAGCATCGTGTCGTGGACGTTGCGGATCGCCGCCGAGCGCAGCACGACGCCGCAGCGGCGGCGCAGGTTCTCCTCGCCGGGCTCGACCCGGAACTGCTTCAGCGCCTGGTCGACGGCGGAGACGGCCAGGTGCGGGTCGAGGTAGCGGCGATCGGCCTCATAGACGGTGCGATCGGTGAGGACCAGCAGCTCGGCCCCGTCGCGAACCTTCTTCACGGCCTCCTGCTTGATCCGCTCGATCGCCCCCTGGGTCGTCTCGGACTCCAGCAGGGAGATGTCGACCGCGTCCGCCCTGCCCCGGAACTCCTCCCAGAGGTCCTCGAGCAGGTAGGTGCGGTGCTCGCGGGCGATGCGGCGATAGGTCTTGTCGGAGAGCGGCGCCATGCCGTGGTGGCCGCCGAGGATCACCGGGAAGGCTGTCTCGACCGTGGCGGTGTCCTCCCCGGCGGCGTGGATCGAGGGCCGGCGGCCGAACACCGCGCGGGTGGAGAAGTGCTCGACCTCGCGCTCGCGGTCGATCGCCGGGTTGGTGACGACGGCGACCGTCTCCTTGAAGTAGTCGGCGAGGTTCTGGCGCTCGGGTGAGAGCGCGGCGAGCGGCCCGTCGTAGCCGAGCGAGCCGATCGGCTCGGCGCCGTTGGACGCCATCTGCTGGACGAGTTTGACGTCGTCGCGCTGCCAGCCGAAGCCGGCGAGGACGCGGTCGGCGACCTTGACCGGCTCCTCGGGGCCGGCGTCGGAGTAGCCGGGGACGTCCTCGCCCTCCAGCGGTCCCCCGGCCTCGAGGGCGCGATCGTAGGGCCCGGCGTCCTCGGCGCCGTTGCGCTCCAGCCAGCCCTTGCGGACGATTTGCAGCATCTCGTCGTGGGGATGCAGGGTCGTGCGCCTACGGTCGCGGTCGATCTTCACCAGCGCCTTCTCGCCGGGAGCGAGCGGCTTGGGCTCGGAGACCATCGAGTGGACCGAGACGACGCCGGGCTCGGAGCTGAAGACGTAGTCGTCCTCGGTCTCGACCTGCCAGAGCGGCCGCAGGCCGAGCGCGTCGGCGGAGAAGACGCATTCGTCGGCGTGGCGGGCGATCAGCGCCACCGGCCCCTGGGCGAACGGCCCCATCGCCTGGTGCAGGTACATGTAGAAGCGGTGCAGCTCGGCGGGGAGAGAGCGGAT
>DATMRN010000156.1:0-2245 GCA_035566275.1 Solirubrobacterales bacterium
GGCGCGGAGCCTAGAGGCGGGGTGCTCGGCCCCGGTTATCCAGCATGGAGGCGAGGTCGGCCTCGAAGCTCGGGTAGCTGACGGCGACGGCGTCCATGCCTTCGACCTCGACCCCCTCACGCGAGGCGAGCCCAGCGACGGCCCCCAGCATGGCGATGCGGTGGTCTCCATCCGAGTCGACGACGCCGCCGCGTAGGCCGCCGCCGCCCTCGATCGTCATCCCGTCCTCGGTCGCCTCGACATTCCCCCCCAGCACGGTCAGCGCCTCGGTCACCGTGGCGACCCGGTCGGACTCCTTGCGCCGCAGCTCGGCGGCGTCGCGGATCGTCGTCGTCCCCTCGGCGAAGCAGGCGGCGAGCGCGACGAGTGGCAGCTCGTCGATCGCCAGGGGGATCTCGGCGCCACCGACCTCGACGGCGCGCAGCTCCGCCGGGCGCACGTGGACCCGCCCGATCGGCTCACCGCCTCGCTCGCCCTCGGGCTCGACCTCGATCCCGGCTCCCATCCGCTCGAGGATCGCCAGCAGGCCGGTCCGGGTCGGGTTGAGGCCGACGCCGGCGAGGGTGACGTCGCTGCCCGCGATGAGCAGCGCCGCGACGACGACGAAGGCCGCCGATGAGAAGTCCGCGGGCACGACGATCGTGCCCGGCTCTAGGCGAGCCGCGGATCGCACGGTCACGACGCCGCCGCGGCGGCCGACCTCGGCCCCGGCCGCAGCGAGCATCCGCTCGGTGTGGTCGCGGGTCGGCAGCGGCTCCGTCACCCGCGTCTCGCCCTCGGCGAGCAACCCCGCGAAGAGCAGGCACGACTTGACCTGGGCGCTCGCCACCGGCAGCTCGTAGGAGATGCCGTGCAACAGGGCCCCCTCGACCTCCAGCGGCGGCAGGCGGTCGTCGCGACAGCGCAGTTGCGCCCCCATCGAGCGCAGCGGCTCGACGATCCGGTCGACCGGGCGGCGGCGGATCGAGTCGTCGCCGTCGAGCGTCCAGGCGCCCGTCTCCTGCCCGGCCAGCCAGCCCGGCAGCAGTCGCAGCAGGGTGCCGGCGTTGCCGGCGTCGACGCTCGCTGGCGCGGCTCCGCGCAGGCCGGCGCCGCGGATACGGATCGTCGGCTCGATTCCCGTCGCGGTGAAACCTTCGACCTGGGCGCCGAGCGCCGCGACCGCGGCCAGGGTCGAGCGAGTGTCGGCGGCGTCGAGGTATCCCTCGATCGCCGTCTCCCCGTCGCCCATCGCCGCGATCAGCGCGGCGCGGTGGGAGATCGACTTGTCGGCCGGCGGGCGCAGCGTCCCGCGCAGCGGGCCGGCCGGGTCGAAGCGGGTTGCCACTACGCCTCCGCGCCGAGCACCGTGACCGTGTGGCCCAGCTCGCGCACCAGGGCCACGGCGCGCTCCGCCTGCTCCTCCCCCGCCACCCAGAGCGAGACCGCGCCGGAGGTCATGTCGGGCGCCGGGTAGAGCGCCATGTCCTCGATGTTGACCCCGGTCTCGCCCAGCGCCAGCGCCAGCTCGGCGACCGTTCCCGGCCGGTTGGGGACGACGACGCGCAGCTCGCGCAGCGGCCCGGCGGCGTGCTCGGCCTCCAGCAGCCGCCGCCGGTCCTCGGCCGCCCCGGCGTGCCAGGCGGCGACGGCCTCGCGGTCACCGCCGCGGATCAGCGCCGCCGCCTCGCGCAGGCGCTCGCCGACCGAGTCGACCGCCTCGGCGACCGCCTCGCGGTTGCTGGAAAAGATGTCCGCCCAGACAGCGGGGTTGGACCCGGCGACCCGGGTCGTGTCGCGGAAGCTGGGGCCGACCTCCGGCATCCGCTCGGAGTCGCGGGTCAGCTCGGCCGCCGCCTCGCCGACCAGCACGTTGGCGACCACGTGGGGCAGATGGCTGACCGTCGCCATCAGCCGGTCGTGGGTGGCGGCGTCGATCGCCTGGGGGCGGGCGCCGAGGCCGGAGATCGCCCGCTGCAGGCGGTCGTAGAGGAGGCCGCCGGAGCGCTCGGTCGGCGTCAGGTACCAGCGGGCGCCCTCGAAGAGGTCGGCGCGGGCGTTCTCGACCCCGGAGGTCTCCGCTCCCGCCAGCGGGTGGCCGCCGATGAAGCGCTCGTCGGCGCCCAGCGCCGCGACGATCTCGCGCTTGGTCGAGCCGGCGTCGGTGACGACGGCGTCGGGGCCGCAGGCGGCGAGGGCGGCGCCCGTCAGCTCCGCCAGGGCGGCCACCGGCGCCGCGCAGAAGACCAGCTCGGCGCCCTCGCAG
>DATMRN010000157.1:0-4687 GCA_035566275.1 Solirubrobacterales bacterium
GCTACCGCCGCTTCGGCCACAACGAGACCGACGAGCCCGCCTACACCCAGCCGCTGATGGCGGCGAAGATCAAGGCCCACCCGCCGGTGTCGGAGATCTACGCCGAGAAGCTGATCGCGGAGGGAGTCGTGGCCGCCGAGGATGTCCAGAAGGTCTCCAGCGAGCGCCGCGAGGAGATGTCCGCAGCGCTGAAGGACCTGCGGGCGAAGATGGAGTCGGGCGATTACGAGGACCCGACCGTGACCAGCACCGGCACCGGCGAGCTGGACCGAACCGCCAGCCCCCCGGTCGACACCACGGTTCCAGCCGAGAAGCTCAGGGCCCTGAACGAGGCGCTGCTGAAGGTGCCGGAGAGCTTCACGATCCACCGCAAGCTGCGCCGCCCGCTGGCCCGTCGCCTGGAGGCGATCGAGGAGGGGGGCATCGACTTCGGCCACGCCGAGGCGCTCGCACTCGCCTCGCTGCTGACCGAAGGGGTCCACACCCGCCTCACCGGGCAGGACACCGAGCGCGGCACCTTCTCCCACCGCCACCTCGTCCTCCACGACGAGAACACCGGCCTGCGGTACTGCCCGATGCAGAACCTCGACGACGCCTCGGCCCCCTTCGAGCTGCACAACAGCCCGCTCTCGGAGATCGCCTGCCTCGGCTTCGAGTACGGCTACTCGGCGGCGACGCCGAGCGCGCTGGTCCTCTGGGAGGCGCAGTTCGGCGACTTCGCCAACGCCGGCCAGGTGATCGTCGACAGCTTCATAGTCTCCGGTGAGGCCAAGTGGGGGCAGACCAGCCGCCTCACCCTGCTCCTGCCGCACGGCTACGAGGGCTCGGGGCCCGAGCACTCCAGCGCCCGCATCGAGCGCTTCCTGGCCCTCGGCGCCGAGGGAAACATCCGGATCGCCAACCCGACCACCGCCGCCCAGTACTTCCACCTGCTGCGCCGCCAAGCGCTGATCCGCAAGCCGCGCCCGCAGATCGTCTTCACCCCGAAGGGCCTGCTGCGCCTGGAGCGCGCCGCGGCCTCGCTGGGGGAACTGACGGATGGCGCCTTCCACTTCATTCTCGACGACCCGACCGCCGCCGAGCGGCGCGAGAAGGTCGAGCGGCTCGTCCTCTGCACCGGCAAGGTCTACTTCGACATGGACACCAGCGAGCGCCGCGAGGCGGCGGAGAAGGTCGCCATCGCCCGGGTCGAGATGCTCTACCCGTTCGCCAAAGAGCAGCTGACCGAGCTGATCGCCTCCTACCCGAACCTGAAGGAGATCGCTTGGGTCCAGGAGGAGCCGCGCAACATGGGCGCCTGGAAGGTGATGTCGCGCCGCATGCCCGAGATCCTGCCCGAGGGCGTCGAGCTGACCTACATCGGGCGCCCGGGCCGCGCCAGCCCGGGCGAGGGCTACTCGGCGGCCCACGCCCGCGAGCAGGAGCGCATCGTCCTCACCGCCCTCACCCCCGACTGCTGATGCGCAAGCCCGTGCCGGGGCGGCTGTTCGTCTGGGTCAAGCGGCTCTCCTGGGTGGAGCTGGGGATCTTCACCGGGCTGATCGTGTTCTGGCTGGTACCCGGGTTCGAAACGGAGACGATGGTCTTCGGCTGGGCGCACGGGATCGGGTTCGTCGCGCTCTGCATCGTGATCTGGGTGGCCGCGGTGAGGCGTGAGGCGCCCTACGCCCTGCTCGCCGCCACCCTGACCCCGGTCGGGCCGGTCGGCAGTGTGGTGGGGATCGAGCTGATCGAGCGCAGGGGCTGGGGTGTTGCGGATTACCCGCAGAGCGCAGCGGATAACCCGCAATAACCGCCGAACGGCCTTGACCCCGGCCGGCTCACCCGGTATAGGTAGGAGGTGACTGTTCCTCTGGACAGTCCCGTCCAGGGGAACGGCTGCGTCGGCATCCCTCCCTGGCTACCGACGCGCAGGTGCAGTGTGGGTCGCGCGGACCCCCCTGCCTCCCGCGGCCCCACTGCACCTACTTTTTCAGGTTGCGGAGGACCGTTTGGAGGATGCCGCCGTTTTGGAAGTAGGTGACCTCGTTGGGGGTGTCGAGGCGGACCTTTGCCTCGAACTCGATCTCGCCGGCGCTCACGGTCACCGATTTCGCCTCTCCGTTCTCCAGGTCGCCGAGGTCGATGGTCTCCTCGCCGCTCAGACCCAGGGAGTCGACGCTCTCGCCGTCGGGGAATTGGAGGGGAAGGACGCCCATCCCGATCAGGTTGGAGCGGTGGATTCGCTCGAAGCCCTCGGCGACCACGGCACGGACTCCCAGCAGCTTGGTCCCCTTCGCCGCCCAGTCGCGAGACGAGCCCGACCCGTACTCCTTGCCCGCGAGGACGACCAGGGGCACGTTTTCGCCGGCGTAGGCCATCGCCGCCTCATAGATAGTCGTCTCCTCGCCGCCGGGGAAGCGGCGGGTGAACCCGCCGGCCCTCTCCACCAGCCGGTTGCGGAGGCGGATGTTGGCGAAGGTGCCGCGGATCATCACCTCGTGGTTTCCCCGCCGGGAGCCGTAGGAGTTGAAGTCGCGCGGCTCCACACCCTGCTCGACCAGCCACCTCCCCGCCGGGCTGTCCTTCTTGATCGCTCCGGCGGGTGAGATGTGGTCGGTGGTGATCGAGTCGCCGAGCACGGCCAGCACCCGTGCGCCCAAGACAGGCTCGAGCGGCGGCGGCTCGGCCGGCATCCCCTCGAAGAAGCCGGGGCGCCGCACGTAGGTGGAGTCCGGCCAGGTGTAGCGATCGCCCGCCGGCACCTCGACCGCGTTCCAGCTCTCGTCTCCGGCAAACACCTCGCCGTAGTTGCGGGTGAACATCTCCGACCGGATCGAGCGGCCGACCAGCTCCTTGATCTCCTCCGAGCTGGGCCATATGTCCCGCAGGTAGACGGGCTCCCCGTCGGAGCCCTCGCCCAGCGGCTCGGACAGTAGGTCGAGGTCCATGCGGCCGGCCAGCGCGTAGGCGACGACCAGCGGTGGGCTGGCCAGGTAGTTCGCCTTCACGTCCTGGTTGATCCGCCCCTCGAAGTTGCGGTTGCCCGAGAGCACGGCGCAGACCGCCAGGTCCTTCTCCTCCACCGCCGCGGAGATCTCCGCCGGCAGCGGCCCGGAGTTGCCGATGCAGGTGGTGCACCCGTACCCGACCAGATTGAACTGGAGCTGGTCGAGGTAAGGCGTCAGTCCCGCCTTCTCGAGGTAGTCGGTCACCACTGTCGACCCCGGCGCCAGCGACGTCTTCACCCAGGGCTTGCGCGACAGGCCCCGCCTGACCGCGTTGCGGGCAAGCAGGCCGGCGCCGATCATCACGCTCGGGTTGGAGGTGTTGGTGCAGCTGGTGATCGCCGCGATCACCACCCGGCCGTGGTCCAGTTCGACCGTCGCGCCGTCCTCCATCGTCACCTCGATCGCGTCGCCGCTCTCGCGCTCCACCGTGGCCACCGGCGCGCCGCTCAGCGCCGGGCGGGGCTTGCCTCGCTCGTCGTCGTGGTCCTCGGCCGGCGGGTCCGAGGCGGGAAATGACTCATCGATCGCCTCGTCCCGGCCGTTGCCCAGCTGCTCGCCCGCCTCCGGGTCGAACTCGACCATCGCCTGCAGGAACGCCTCCTTGGCCTGCGCCAGCGGCACCCGGTCCTGGGGACGTTTCGGCCCGGCGATGCTCGGTTCCACCTCGCCCAGGTCCAGCTCCAGCGTCGCCGAGAAGACCGGGTCCTCGGCGCCGGGCTCGTGGAACATCCCCTGCTCGCGGGTGTAGGCGTCGACCAGCTCGATCGTCTCGGTCGGCCGCCCGGTCAGCTCCAGGTAGCGCAGGGTCTCGGCGTCGACCGGGAAGATCGCGCAGGTCGAGCCGAACTCCGGCGACATGTTGCCGATCGTCGCCCGGTCGGCCAGCCCCAGGGTCGGCAGCCCCGGCCCGTAGAACTCGACGAACCTCGAGACGACCCCCAGCTCGCGCAGCATCTCGGTCACGGTCAGCACCAGATCGGTGGCGGTCGCCCCCTCCGGCAACTCGCCGTCCAACCTGAACCCGACCACCTGCGGCAGCAGCATCGAGATCGGCTGGCCGAGCATCGCCGCCTCGGCCTCGATCCCGCCGACCCCCCAGCCGAGCACGCCGAGCCCGTTGACCATCGTCGTGTGGGAATCGGTGCCGACCAGCGTGTCGGGGTAGGCCCGCAGCGCGCCGTCGACCTCGCGGCTGTAGACGACCTGGGCGATGTGCTCGAGGTTGACCTGGTGGCAGATGCCGGTCGCCGGCGGCACCACGCTGAAGTTGTCGAAGGAGTGTTGTCCCCACTTGAGGAACGAGTAGCGCTCGCGGTTGCGCTCGAACTCGCGCTCGGCGTTGATCGCGAAGGCGCGCGCGTTGCCGAAGGCGTCGACCTGGACCGAGTGGTCGATCACCAGGTCGACGTCGACCAGCGGGTTGATCGCCGCCGGGTCGCCATCGATCTCCTCCATCGCGTCGCGCATCGCTGCCAGGTCGACCACCGCGGGCACGCCGGTGAAGTCCTGCATCAGCACCCGGGCCGGCTGGAAGGGGATCTCGGCGCTCGGCTCGGCCGCCGCGTCCCAGCTCGCGATCGTCTCGACGTCCGCCGCGGTCACCGAGCGGCCGTCCTCGAGCCGCAGCACGTTCTCCAGAAGCACCTTGACCGAGTAGGGAAGGTGGACGACGTCGAAGCGATCCGCGAGCGCACTCA
>DATMRN010000158.1:0-11562 GCA_035566275.1 Solirubrobacterales bacterium
CTGGCTTCACCAGTACCGGCGCTTGCGCGTCCGCTACGAGCGCCGCGCCGACATCCACCAGGCATTCCTGACAATCGGCTGCTGCCTGATCTGCTTCAAGCAGCTTCAGGCGGCGGGGTCATTGTGAAAGGGGCTCTTAGGGCGGCGAGCAATCCGAGCGGCAGACCGAGCAGCAGCTTCGGCGCGCGGGAAGCTGGGAGTGAGCCGGCCTCCACGACACCCTCAGTTGGGCGGCGAGATGGTGGTGACTCGCCAGCGCGAGCCTTGTTTGCGAACGAGGAAGCCGACCGAGAACGGCGGCGAGCGACCGTCGCCGATCGTGACCACGCCGGCCAGCGCGGCACCGCGTGGCCTCAGGGTCACGGCGAGTGCGCGAGGGTGAAGTCCGCGCCGGGCGGGCGGCACCCTCGACGCCGCCGCCAGGAGGTCGCGGCGAAGGGTGGCGGTGGCGCCCGGCAGCAGCGGGGGCCGCCGCCTATAGATGCTGCGGGCATAGGCATCGGCGAAGCGACGGGCGACGCGGGCGCCGGGCGCGAGCCGCCCGGCAGCGATCGACGCGCCTCGTGTGCCGCTCAGAAGTGAGGAACCGGCCTGGGTGTTGGTGTCACCCGAGGAGCAGCCGCCGAGGGCGAAGGCGAGGAGCGTTAGCCCGAGCGATGCCCCGGCGCGGCGACGGCATGACGAGATGTGACAGGCGGGGTGCATCCGCCCCTGCTGTCCAGCGGCGGGTCGGTTTGCATCGTTTCCACGTCTAGTCGATGCAAATGGCCTCGGCGCTGGACATACGGGGTATCTGCCACTCAGCGCATATCTCTTGCAAAAGCGTGAGTAGCAGCATTAACGTTGGTACAGAAAATTAGGTAGAGAGCCAAAATGTACGGACGCAAACCCAAGCGAGAGCTGTCAACCTCGGAGCTCGATGAGGCACGCTTGGGCTTCATTCAATACCTCCGTCGTAAGCGCTTCTCCCCTCAATTCATCGCCCAGCACGGCGAGGATCTCTTCGCCACCGCGGCCCTTGAATACAGCCGCAAGGTCGCCAAAGGCGAGGAGATAGACAGCCCGGCGGGCTGGCTCATCACCTGCGCCTGGCGGCGGACCAAGAGCCTGCTGGAAGCCCAGGGACGCTCGCCCCAGATCGTCTCGACCGACAAGGCCGAGGCGATCGAGGACGAGCTCGGACAAAGCCCCGAGGACGCGACCCTCGACGAGGACCGGCTGCGGAAGGTGCAGGCGGCGGTCGACCAGCTCACGGTCGAGGAGCAACGGCTCCTTGAGCTTGCCTATTTCGAGGGCATGGCCGTCCGCGAAGCGGCCCGCGAGCTGCACTGGCACCCGTCCAAGGCGCAGCGCTGCCACGAGGCAGCGCGCAAGCACCTTCACCAGCTACTCGGCGTGGACAGCCTCGACGAGCTGGAGATCATCGTTGGCCTCGGCTCCTACATCTCACTGGCTGAACGGGCTCCCACCCTCCATCTTCCGGCGGGCGTCGAAGCGGTGGCCGAGACGATCAGCCGGGGCATCGGCCACGGCTGGGCGCGAGCGCAGGATCTCGCCCGCCGCCTTCCCTTCGGCGGTGGCGCCGAGCCGTCGGCGACCGCGGCGCTCGGCGGCAGCGCTGGACGGGCAGCCGGCGTCTGCGCCACCGCCGCGCTCGCCTGCCTGGCAAGCGGAGTGGTCGGCCCTGGCGTCGGCGGGGTGAACCTGATCGGCGGCGGAGGCGGTGCGAGTGCGCCCGCGCCGAAGCACCGCAACGTCGCCGAAACGCCGCGCGTCGCTCCTCTGACTCCGAGGACCAACCCGGCGCCTTCACCGCCTCCGGAAGTGAAGTCGAGACCGGCCAGCGGCAACAAGCAGCGGAGCGGAGGCGGCAGCGCCACCGCGAGCGCGGAACGCACCAAGCACGCGACCGAAGCCGTCGCGTCGCAGTCACTGGAGTCGGCGGCGGGCGGCTCGGAAACGAGCAGCGCGCCGGTCGAATCGGCGCCGGTCGCTGAATCGGGTCCTCCGCCTTCTTCGAGCGCGAGCAGCTCCAGCTCGACCCCTACTCAAGTCGCAAACCAGCAGTTCGGACCCTGAGAGGCGAGTGATGAGACACGCGATCCGACAACTGACCAATGTGCTCCGGTGGCTGCCCGTCACGCTGACGGCGGCGCTCTTTCTCCTTCCGTCGAGCGCCCAGGCCGGCAGCTACATCGTCGCTCAGTGTTCGCCGGGCGTCTACACCGGTGCCGACGACGCGGGCTTCACCGCCTCGACCACTCATTACACCCCACGCGCCGACTGCTCGCCCTCGGCACCCGGGCTCCAGATCACCCACACCCTCGCCGGTGGAGAAACCGGCACCGTGCAGGGCGGCTACGGCGCCTGGGTGTGGACGGCGCCGGCAGGCACCTACATCACCGGCGGATCGACGTTCAGCCGCCTGGCGACCGAAGACGGCCAGCACGGCTACCTCGCGGTCTCCCCCGACAGCGGCGCGGGCCTCTCCTACGAGAACCAGAACGACGACCAAGGACACGAGTCCGGCATCCCGGCCGGCAACTGGCGCTTCTTGATCGCCCGCCTCGAATGTACGCAGCCGAACAACGGGAACCGCTGCGTTGGCGTCGCCGGAGGGGCGCACACCTACGTCAAGCAGGTCCGCATCGAGCTCACCGACGTCGTTTCCCCGACTATCTCCATCGGGGGCTCGATGTTCTCTGGCGCGGAATTGCGCGGCCCGCAGACGGTCTCCGTCGCGGCCGCCGACCAGGGAGCCGGGTTGCAGTCGATTCAAGTTGCGGTCAACGGCCAAGAGGCGTCCGGCAATGATCTCTCGGCGTCTTGCAATCCGCTGCCGGGAAACATGACCTCGCGGCTCTCGCCGTGCCCGCCTAGCTTCGGTAATACCTACACCCTCGACACAGCGAAGGCGCCGTTTCGGGAGGGCGCCAACTCGATCACGGTCTGCGCCTATGACTACGCGCAGACAGGGACGCCCAACGCCGCCTGCAAATCCAAGGAAGTCCTCGTCAACAACCTCTGCCCCGGCTCGCCGGTCGGCGGCGGCAACACGATCACTGCCGGCTTCGCGGGCAACCACAAGGGCGAGCGGACACTGGCGTTCCGCCACCGCGCCCTGATCCGGGGGCGCCTGCGCGACCCTGCCGGCAACCCGGTCGCCAATGCCCAGGTCTGCCTCCAGGGCCACACCGACCTCCCCGGACGCCCCTTCCACCTGATCGGCACCGCGACGACGAACGAAAACGGCGGCTGGACGTTCAAGGTGCGCCGAGGCCCGTCGCGGTCCTTCCGGGTCGCCTACCGCTTCGGAGCGTTCCAGACCTCCACTGATTTGACTCTTCACATGCGAACGCGGGTGACGCTCCACCTGAGCCGCCACCGCACCCGCGTCCACAAACAGATCTATTTCTCCGGCGAGATCGCCGGTCCTAGCTGCGCTCTCCGGGTCGTCGTCATGCGCGGGACGGTTCCCGGCTCGAAGCGTCGGTTCCTCGTCCGACGCGCGAAGACCGACGCCCTCTGCCATTACCGCGCCGCTTACGCTTTCTCCCCGGTGCCGAGAACTACCCGATTCGTTTTCAACGCCGTTGTGCCCGAACAGAACGGGTATCCCTATGTGCGAGGCCACTCCGTGCCTCGCTACATCCGGGTCAGGCGGTAATCACCATATGCTCGGGTCGAACAAGGAGGACACGCCATGAAGATCAAGCTCCGCCGCCGCTCGGCCATCGTGGTCGTGGCCGCAATCGTGACGCTCGCGCTGGGTGGAAGCGCACTCGCGCAGTCGGGTCCGACTGCAACAGGCTCAGCCCACCACGGCAAGATCAAGTACCGCTTCGGGAAGATCGTCGACACCGATACCACTGCAGACGACGGTCAGTTCAACTACGCCCACGGCCACGCCAACTGCAAGCACAACGAGCGGCTGGTCTCCGGTGGCCTGCGGTGGAACCACGGCAGTATCACGGCGATCGTCGGCCACTTTCAGACGGTGGCATCTGGTCCGATCAAGCGGGAATGGACCGTGACGGCTGCATCCGACATGGGCGGCGCCGCACGCGCCGACTTCGTCGTCGTCGCCACCTGCGAAAGCAGGTAGTTGACGCAACAGCACGGTCAGAGCAGTGGCATCCGTACTTAAGATCCGTCTCGAACGGCCGACACGTTAAGCCGCACAAAGTCCAGGGGCAGGCGCACACTCT
The DNA here is from genome assembly GCA_035566275.1 of Solirubrobacterales bacterium. Lineage (GTDB taxonomy): Bacteria > Actinomycetota > Thermoleophilia > Solirubrobacterales > 70-9 > DATMRN01. Next base: position 4,209 of record DATMRN010000158.1, read on the forward strand.
CCACAACCGCAGCGGCGAAAGACTCCCGGCGGTCCGCGGGTAGGCGCTGAATATGCGCCGGGAGGATCGAAGTCCGAACGAATGCATTGACGTCCTCGGGATAGGTAGGCCGCTCCTCGAGCCAGCAGCGAATCTCGACGAAGCCCGCGCCATGCAGGCGCTCCTCAGTTTCCCGGGCGCCCGCGTAATTACAGGGCGAAAAGCCAACCAGCTCTGGCGCGAGGTCGCGGGCTACAGCTTCGATGACCTCGTAGACCCCGGCGATATTGCCCTCCCCGCCAAACTGGACCTCCAGGGCGCCGCCTGGCCGCAGGGCCTGGGCCAGACGATTCCACAGACGATCGTGGTCGGGGACCCAGTGCAGAGTGGCCATCGAGACAACCAAATCAACGGGGTCGACTAGGTCGAGGTCGAGCACGTCTTGACACCACACCTCTGCTCGATCCCCTAGCCGCCGCCGCGTGAGTTCCACCATGTCGGCCGACGCGTCTATGGCCAAGACACGACCCTCTGGCACCAGTGCCAGCAGCGCCTCAGTGACACGCCCGGTGCCACAGCCGATGTCTATGACCGTGGCGTTCGGCTCAACTCCGTCAAGTCGTGCGAGTACGTCCGTGGCCCAAGATTGCTGAGGGTCGCTCGATTGGTCATAGGTATGGGCGTCCCAGGCGGTAGCCATCACCGCGGCACAATAGCGGCGCGGCCAGCCATCGATCCACGGACATTTCCTTTCTCGGCGGCACACCCCCACGGTGATCGAGCGATCGATCCATACCGAGTTGGTGCGGTCAGTCAAGCGTCGCATGAACAGCGGTTCAGCATCCGCCGGTAGGGCTGCCAGGCCGACTACACTCGTCCGCGATGTTCGACCTAGACGCCTACCTGGAGCGGATCGGCCTGGAGGGGCGGCCTAGCATCGCGCAGGTGCACAGGGCGCACCTCACCTCGATCCCTTTCGAGAACCTGGATCCGCATTGTGGGATACCGGTGTCGCTCGCGCTCGAGGATCTGGAGCAGAAGCTCGTCTTGCGGCGCCGCGGAGGGTATTGCTTCGAGCAGAACCTGCTGCTGAAGGCCGCGCTCGAGGCACTCGGTGCGGAGGTCGACATGCTGCTCGCGCGTGTGCGAGTCGGCGCGCCGCCCGGCGTGACGCGGCCGCGCTCGCATCTCGTCCTGCGTGTCCGCGACGGGGGCTCTGACTGGCATGCCGACGTTGGCTTCGGTCTCGGCTCCCCGCTCGAGCCGCTGCCATTCGGCCCGACCGGGGAGCAGGTGCAGGCGGGCTGGCGCTTTCGGGTCGTCGAAGACGGGCCGGAACTCGTTCTACAGACCGCAGAGGCCGACGATTGGCTCGACGTCTACGCCTTCCTGCCAGACCCTGTACCGCTCGTCGACCTCCAGACAAGCAACTGGTTCACCGCGACCTACCCGCGGTCGCCCTTCGTGACGGGTGTGATCGTCAGCACACACGCGCACGACGGCGCCCGGACGATGTTGCGCGACTGGGACGGGCTCGCGCTGAAGGAACAAACTCCGACCGGCACTACTACCACGCCGGTGCAGCGAGACGCCCTCCCGGAGCTGCTTGCCACGCGCTTCTCGCTCCCGGGCTTTGCGCTCGACGCGGGCGAGCGCCTTGTCCGAGTGGCGGCTGGCGCCATAGATCAGTAGCGCGCGGGGAGAGCCGAGGGGCGGGCGTAACCGTGATTGCGCCGTTGAGGAGCGCGATAAAGACAGGGTGCTGCGTCGCGGCCCTTGCCGGGTTTCTGACGGCGATCAGCCGTCGAGTCGTTGGGCCAACCGGCGGCAAAGATTCTCGCGCACCGCCGGCCACTCCTCGTCGATCACGCTGTAGCAGGCGGAGTCGCGCACGCCGATGCCGGGCAGGGTCTTCTGTTTACGGAGGACGCCCTCGAACTGCGCGGGAATAGCGGCAAGCGCCGCCCGCGAGCGCTCGTTGCGCGCGTCGGTCTTGAATTCGACCCGCACGCAGCCCAGCGCCTCAAAGGCATGGCCCATCATCAGCAGCTTCGCCTCGACATTTGCCCCGCTGCGCCAGGCCGAGGGGTTCAGCCAGGTCGCCCCGATCTCGACCACGCGATCCTGCGGGTAGAAATCATGGAAGCTGGTGCTGCCGATCACCGAGCCGCTGTCACGACCGAGGATTGCAAACACGCAGCGCTCTCCCGTTCGGGTGCTATCCACTGAGCGCTCGGCCCAAGCGTCGAAGTCCTCGCGGCGATCGGCGATGTGGGTGGTCCACTGCCAGATGTCCTGAGCCTGGGCTGCTTGCCACAGGTCATCAACGTGCTCCGCTTTGAGCGGCTCCAGCACGACGATCGAGCCTTCAAGACGAGTGGCAAGATCGGGCATCTGGGGCATATTGCCAGCGTGGCGCAGAACTAGCAGCGCACCCGATGCTCGTCCATCGGGCGCGACGTAAAGGGGCCGCCGACTCCTCAGGCTTACGACCTCCAGGGTTTCGGCCAATTTCGACCCCGGGCCGATGCAAGGGAGGGTCGCGTTGGACAGCGGAAGTGCAAAGGCACTTCTAGCCAAAGGAGTCCACCGTGGCCCTCGCAGTCTTCGTCAAGCTCCAGCTCGCCGCCGTCAGCATCAAACCGAACCCGAGCGGGGGACCGGGGACGCCGGCGCTGGAAAAACTCGTCAACTGGCTCGCCGCCGTGGTGCTGCTCGGCTGCGCTGCGGGACTGCTGATCGGCGCCGCACAGTGGGCGCTCGGCAGCAAATCCAACAACTTCAGCCACGCCTCTGACGGCAAACAGAAGGTCCTCTACTCGCTGATCGCCGCCTTCGTTGTCGGCGCCGGGGCCGCCCTGATCAACTTCTTCTACACCTCCGGGCAGGCGGTCAAGTGATGCGCTCGCCCACTGGAGGCCCGGCGCCCGGGCGGCGGCGCCTCGTCCTCGCCTCGATCGCCACGCTGCTCGTCGGTCTCCTGCTCGGCCATGCCCTCTCCCCCGCCTCTGGCGGCGACCGCGCAACGACACCTGCCGATGCTGACGTTGCGCGGTCGCGCGCCGGTGTCCCGATCTCCTTCCCCGACTCGCCTCGCGGGGCGGCTCAGGCAGTCGCCGCGTACCAGCGGGCCTTCGCGACCCCGGCCGTCTTACGCGAAGGGGTCTTGCAGGCGCGGATCGAAGCGGTGGCGACGCCCGACTACGCAGCGACGATGCTGGCGGCCAATTCGCCCGGTGCCGAACGCCTTGCGTCAGGACCAATCGGCTCCGGTGTGCGGCGCGGCGTGCAGACGCTCTACTCCGCGATCCCGATCGGCTACCGGGTCGAGTCCTTCCAGCCCGATCGTGCCCGCGTCCTCACCTGGGGCTTCACCCTGCTCGGCAACGCCGACTCGGTGCAACCGGCCGCCTACTTCGGCCTAACCCACACCGAGCTCGTCTGGATGGAAGATCGCTGGCGGATCGCGGAAACGCGGGGCGGTTTCGGGCCGACGCCGAGGCTGGCGACAAAGCCAGGACCGCTCGGCGCCTACGGCGTGATCGACCTGGCGCGGGGGCTTGAAAGCTATGAGCTGGCTCCCTAGATGCCTGGCGGCGGCCCTCCTCGCTGGCCTGCTGGCGACGCTTATCGTCCTCACGCAGCCCTCTCCTCCGCCCGCCCGCGCCAACCCGCTCTGCGACGTCGGCAGCGCCCCGGCGGGGGTCGTCACCGAAGGCGTCGGCGCGATAACCGGCGGTCTCGTCGGCGGCGGCAACCCGGTCGGTGATGCCTGCAACGAAGTCAGCGGCGCGGTGACCGGCGCCGTCACCGCGCCGATCACCAGCGCCCTCAAGGGTGTCGGCAACGGGATCTTCCAGCAGATCACCACCTGGGTTGCCGAAGGGACGAGCTGGCTGATCAGGCAGGTCGTCAGGGGAATCGAGGAAACGACTACGCCGCAGCTGACGACCAAGGGCTTCGTCTCTCAGTACGGGCGCATGGCGGAGATCGCGGCGCTGATGGGCCTGGCGATGCTGCTGCTGGCAGTGCTTGAGGGGTTGGCCCAGGGCAACGCCGGGCTGCTGGCGCGCATCGTCCTCATCAACCTGCCGCTCGCCTTCATCGCCACCAGCGTCGCCTACGCCGTGGTGCAGTTGCTCCTGGTAGCCACCGACGGCCTCTGCCACACGATCGCCAGCGCCAGCCACGACAACTCAGAACACTTCTTCAAGGCGGCGATCACCGGCCTTGGCAAAGCGGGCGGGACCGCTGGTAAGGAAGTGGGGGGAGCCGGCGGCACCGAACCGGCTGGCGCCGTGGCAGGGCAGGCGGCGGGGATGGTTGGCGTGCCGCTGTTCGTCACCTTCCTCGCCGCGATCATCGGCGCCTTCGCCGCTTTCCTCGTCTGGATTGAGCTGCTGATGCGCGATGCGGCGGTCTACGTCGTCGCGCTGTTCATGCCGCTGGCCCTGGCGGCTTCGATCTGGCCGCGCTGGGGCGGTGCCCTGCGCCGCACCGGCGAGCTGCTGGTCGTCGTGATCGGCTCGAAGTTCGTGATCGTCTCGATCATCTCGCTCGCCGCGGGCTTGGTCGCCGAAAACGGGAGCGATGTCGAGCACATCCTCGCCGCCTCGGCGCTGATGTTGCTCGCCTGCTTCGCCCCCTTCGTGCTGCTCAAGCTGGTGCCTTTCGCCGAGGGCGCGATGGGCGCGGCCTACGGTCGGCGCTCGGCCGCGGGCGGAGCGGTGAGCGGGGTGCAGCTCGCCAGCGACGCGCAGATCCTCCGCAACATGGCCCACTCCAACTGGGGCGAGTCGGGGGCGACCCTCTGGAGCGCCGGCGAGAAAGGCGGCGGCAGCGCCGGACCCGAGCCGAACGGGCCGCGCGGTGGCGGCGGCCCAGGCGCGGGGCCGGGTGGCGGTGGCGGCGAGGCCGGGGGCGCGGCTGGCGGCGAGGCAGCAGCGGGCGGAGCCGCCGCGGGTGCCGGCGCGGCGGCAGCGGTGCCCGCCGCTGCCGTACGCGGCACGAAAGCCGCCGCCCAGCGCCTACAGGGAACGGCGGTGGCTCAGGAGACGGGAAGCTCGGCTAGCGCGAGTGCCGAGCCGGGCGGCGAGGCGACCGGGGCACGCGGCGCAGCGCCGCCCCGTGAGGCAGAGGGCGGAGGTGCGCCGAGCGCTGGGGAGAAACCGCCGCGACCGGCGCCCGAGCCGCCCGACCCGAAGCCCGAGAAGGGAACGAAGTCGTGAGCGCCCGCCGTTATCGCTTCGGTCCCCTCGAGCAGCGCGCCGTGGTCGGCCCGCTGCGGGCGGGCCAGGTGGCGATCGTCGCCGCCGGTGCCCTGACCGGGCTTGGCGCGCTCTACGCGCTGCGCAGCGTCGTCGGCCTGATCGTCGGGGTGCTGGCGCTCTGTATCGCGGTCGCGGCGATCTGCGTCCCGTTCGAGGGCCGCACGGTGGAGGAGTGGGCGCCGGTCCTCGGGCGCTGGGCGCGGCGGCGCCGTCGTGCCGAACGCGGCCACCGCTCGACCGCGCCGACCGGGGGCACCCGGCTCAGCGGCGAGGGCGAGGCGGAGCACGAGACCTCGCTGCCGCCGGAGCTGGCCGGGGTCGAGCTGCTTGCCGTGCCCTACGGCTCCGAGCAGGTCGGCGTCATCTCCGACCGCCGCGACGGCACCTTCACCGCGGCGCTGGCGGTGCGCGCGGGAGCCTTTGCGATGCGCGACGGCGCCGAGCAGGAGCGAGCGCTAGACGCCTGGGGCGCGGTGCTCGCGAGCTGCGCCCGCGACGGCAGCCCGATCCGCCGTCTCCAGTGGCTTGAGCAGACGGTCCCTGGCCAGGGCGACGAGCTGGCGGCCCACTTCCAGGCCCAGCGCGACCGCGCCGTGCCGCTCGACTCCGATGTGGTCCGCTCCTACATCGAGCTGGTCGAGTCGGCGGCGCCACAGAGCACCGAGCACGAGGTCCTAATCGCGGTGCAGATCGACCAACGGCGCGGCGCCCGCGAGCTGCGCCGTCTCGGCGGCGGTGCCGAGGCGGCCTGCGAGCTGCTCCTGCGCGAGGCGGAGAGCCTCGCCGAGCGGCTGACGATCGCCGAGGTCTCCGTCTCGGGCCTCTTGCGCCCGCGCCAGTACGCGGCGCTGATCCGCGACACCTTCGACCCGTTCGGCCGCCAGGCGCGCGCCCGCGCGACCCTCGGGCAAGACGGGTGCGAGGGGGTCGAGCCGGCGCTGATGGGACCTCTCGCCGACGATGCAAGCTGGTCCACCTATAGAACCGACTCGGCTTTCCACGCGACCTACTGGATTGCCTCGTGGCCGCGCTCGGACGTCGGGCCGATGTTCATGGCGCCGCTTCTGATGCAGACGAGCGCGCTGCGGACGGTCGCGGTGACGATCGAGCCGGTCCCCTACTCGCTGGCGATGCGCCGCGCCGAGGCGGCGCAGACCGCCGAGGTCGCGGAGGAAATCAACCGCAGCCGCCAGGGCTTCATGTCCACGGCGCGGATCCGCCGCCGCCAGCAGGCGGCTTCGCGCCGCGAGGAGGAGCTCGCCGACGGCCACGCCGAGATGCGCTGGGCGGGCTACGTGCGGACCTCGGCGCGCTCGCCGCAGGAGCTGGAGCGAGCCGAGTCGGAGGTCGAGCATGCCGCCCAGCTCGCCCGCCTCGGCCTGCAACGCCTCTACGGCGAGCAGGACACCGGCTTTCCCTTCACCCTGCCGCTCTGCCGGGGGCTGCGGTGAGGCGGCGGGCCCCAGAGCGGCCGGGGCACGGCGGCACGACCGCCCACTTCCAGTCCATCTATCCCTTCCTCGGTCAGGGCGGCCTCGGGGCGCCCGGCGCCTACATCGGCCGCGACGCCTACGGCGGCGCCTGGATGTATGACCCGTGGGAGCTCTATCCGGCCTACCTGCCGGGGCCGAACATGCTGCTACTCGGCGGCCTCGCCGCCCGCAAGTCGAGCCTGGTCAAGACCTACATCTACCGCCAGGCCGTCTTCGGAAGACAGGCGTGGGTGCTCGACGTGAAGGGCGAGTATTGGCCGCTGGCGAGGGCACTCGGCGTGGCGCCGATCACCCTCGCGCCGGGCGGCGGGGTGCGGCTCAACCCGCTTAGCCCGCGGGGCGGGCGAGAGGGGCCGCTGAGCCTCCTGCGCTCGGTGACCCAGGCGGCGCTGCGGCGCGAGCTCGACCCGGAGGAGGACGCCGGGCTGCGGGTGGCGCTGGGGGTCGTCGACGAGGAATCGGGCGCCGCCGAGCCGACCCTGCCGATGGTGGTCGACGCGCTGCTCCATCCGCGCGAGGCGATGGTGCAGGGCGTCTCGGCGACGAGCAGCGAGGACTTCGCCGAGTCAAACCGCTCCTCGGCGCTGGCCCTACAGCGACTTTGCGCCGGCG
>DATMRN010000159.1:0-3777 GCA_035566275.1 Solirubrobacterales bacterium
TTCGAGGCGCCGGCGCCCGCCGAGGGGCAGCCCCGAGCCTACGTGAAGCCCTCCAGCCCGTTCACCTCGGGCAACCTGCACATGGGCCACGTGCGCGACTACGCGATAGGCGACGCTTACGCGCGCTTCCGCCGCGCCCGCGGCGACGCCGTCCTCTTCGGCTTCGGCTTCGACGCCTTTGGCCTGCCCGCCGAGCTCGCCGCGATCGAGCGTCGGGAGCCCCCCGCAGAGTGGGTCGGCCGCAGCGGCGAGCGGATGCTCGGCCAGATGAGGCGCCTCGGCTTCTCCTTCGACTACGACCGCGTCTTCTACAGCTCCGACGAGGGGCAGTACCGCTGGTCGCAGTGGCTCTTCCTCACCCTGCTCGAGGCCGGCCTGATCTACCGCGACGACGCCACCGTCGACTGGTGCGACCACTGCCAGACGACGCTGGCCGCGCTCCAGGTCGAGGACGGCCGCTGCTGGCGCTGCCACAACGAGGTTCGCCTGATCCGCCGCCCGACCTGGTTCCTGCGCATCGCGCCCTACCTCGAGGAGAACGATCGCAACCTCGACGGGCTAGAGGATTGGGACGAGCTCTCCCTCGCCACCCAGCGCTACATCCTCGGTCGTACCGACGGGGTGGAGCTCGACCTGAGCGGGCCCGAGGGCCGCACCCTCACCGTCTTCACCCCGCACCGTGGCTCGGTCGGCGAGGCGCGCTTCGTGCTGCTCTCGCCCCGCCACCCGGCGCTCGAGCGGTGGGTCTCGGAGCCGGGCGCCAGGGCCGAGCTGGACGAGCTGCGCTCGGGCGGTTGGGAGCGCAGCGCCCGCGACGCCGCGGCTGTGCCGGTGATCGACACCGGCGAGTCGGTGGCCGGCCCCGCCGGGGACGAGTTGCCCGTCTTCGTCTCGCCGCTCGTCGATGCTCGCTACGGCCCCACCGCGGCGCTCGGCATCCCCACCGCCGACGAGGCCGACGGGGCGATCGGGCGGCGGATGCCGCGCACGCCCGACGAGCCGCCGGCACGGGCCCCATCGTCAAGCGCCGAGCCCCGAGAGGCGAAGCGCTACCGCGCCTCCGACTTCTCGATCTCCCGTCAGCGCTACTGGGGGACGCCGATCCCGATCGTCCACTGCGAGCGGTGCGGCGCTGTCCCGGTGCCGTTCGAGGAGCTGCCGGTGCGCCTGCCGCGCGACATCGAGCCGACCGGCGAAGGGAACCCGCTCGCCGAGCGCCCCGACTTCGTCGACGTCGCCTGCCCGAGGTGCGGCGAGCCGGCCAGGCGCGAGACCGACACCCTCGACTGTCACTTCGACGCGCTGTGGCTGTGGATCCCCGCCGCCGTGCCTCCCGAGGACCGTGCCGAGAAGATGTTCGAGCACCCCGACCTGCGCCGCTGGCTGCCGGCCGAGCGCCTCGTCGCCGGCTCCGACAGCGGCGGCTTCGTCTTCGACCAGCGCGTCGTCACCAAGGCGCTGCGCGACATCGGCCCTCTCTCCTTCCTCGAGGACGGCGAGCCCTTCGCCGGCTGCCTCTTCCACGAGATGGTGATCGCCGGCGGGCGCAAGATGAGCAAGCACCTCGGCAACGTCGTCGACCCCGACGAGCTGGTCGAGCGCCACGGCGCCGACACGGTGCGCCTCGCCGTCCTCTACGCCGCCGGGCCGGCGAAGACCCTCAACTGGAACGACGGCGCGATTCGCTTCGCCCGCCGCTTCCTGCTGGGCCTCTGGGACTACTCGCAGAAGCACTTCGCTGCCGCAGAGGAGGCGCCGGTTGACGCCGAGGCGGCCGCCGACACCGAGTTCCTGCGCGAGCGCCTGGGGAAATGGTGCGCCAACGGCATCGCCCGGATCACCTCCGATCTCGAGGACCTCCAGATGCACAGGGCGGTGCGCGACGTCACCCGCCTCTTCGAGCGTGTCCAGGACTTCGAGAAGCGGGTGCTCGAGCGCCGCGGCGCGCTCAGCCGCGACGACGCCGAGGCTCTGGTCGCGGCCCTGGCGCTGCTCGCGCGGGCCCTCGCCCCCCTCGCTCCGCACCTCGCCGAGGAGTTGCTGATCGCCTCAGGGCGCGAGGACGGCCCCGATCTGCTCGGCCCCTGGCCGGATGCGACAGACGTCCTGTTAATCGGAAATAACGAGACGAAAGAGCCGCGGGTCGCTAGCCTAGGGCCTGGCGAATGAGAGCCTGGGCATGAATCAGCGAGGATTGTCGGACTGGGGAGGAGGCGGCGGGGACCTGCCGCGCACCCGCTCCTGCGCGACCGAGCTCGTCTGCCGCGACTGCGAGGAGCGCCTGCCGCTGGCCGAGGCGGCCTTCCGGTGCCCGAGCTGCGGCAAGGGCCTCGACATCGACTACGACTACGAGCTGGCCGCCGCCAGGGTCTCGGAGGTGGGGCTCGCCGACAGGCCCCTCAACCTCTGGCGCTTCGAGGAGCTGATGCCGATCGCCGGCCGCGCCGCCGCCGAGCGGGTCGGCCAGTTCTCCGGCTGCACGCCGCTGATCCGCGCCGAGCGCCTCGGCGCCGAGCTGGGCCTGCGCAACCTCTACATCAAGGACGACTCGACCAACCGGCCCTCGCTCTCCTACAAGGACCGCGTGGTCGCGATAGCCGTGGCCCGGGCGCTCGAGCTGGACAAGGACGAGATCGGCTGCGTCTCGACCGGCAACGTCGGCACCGCCACCGCCTCGCTCGCCGCGAAGGCGGGGCTCAAGCCCTACGTCTTCTACCCCGCCAACCTGGAGCGGGCCAAGGCCCGCAGCTGCCGCGCGCTCGGCGCCCAGGTCTGCGAGCTCGACGGCAACTACGACGAAGCCAACCGCGCCTGCCGCGACCTCGCGCTCGCCAGTGGCATCGAGTTCGCCAACATCACCCTGCGCCCGTTCTACGCGGAGGGGGCGAAGACGCTCGCCTTCGAGGTCGTCGAGCAGCTCGATTGGCGCTCGCCCGACCACATCGTGATGCCGGCCGCCGGGGGAACCCTCTCCTCCCGCGTCCACAAGGGCCTGAACGAGTTGGAGCTCGTCGGCCTGGCGGAGACCGCCCGGACCAAGCTCCACATCGGGCAGCCGGTCGGCTGCTCCCCGATCGCGAAGGCGATCGTCGAGGGCAGCGAGGAGATCGTGCCCCAGGAGCCGGAGACGCTGGCCCGCTCGCTGGCGATCGGAGCGCCGGGAGACGGCCCGCTCGTGGTGGACGCGGTGCGCAGCCGCGGCGGCTCGGCGGCTGCCGCGGCCGACGGGGAGATCATCGAGGCGATGGAGCTTCTCGCCGCCACCGAGGGGGTGCTGACCGAGCCCGCCGGCGGCACCACGGTCGCCGCGACGATGAAGCTCGCCCAGCAGGGCGCCCTGGATCCCGACGACACAGTCGTCGTCGTGGTCAGCGGCAACGGCTTGAAGACGCTCAGCGAGCAGCCGGTCAGGCCATGGCCGGAGATGGTCCCGTGCAACGCCGCGACGATGGAGGAAGTCGTGATGGACTTTCGCCACGAAGGCGTCGCCGCGCGGAGCTGAGCCGGGGACCGGGGCGGTCGAGATGTACCCTGGCGCCGTGGCGAAGGCGATCTACACAGCCGAGGCGCACGTCACGGGCGGGCGCCTGGCCGGGCACGGCCGCAGCTCCGACGGTGCGCTCGAGGTCGACCTGCGCAGCCCGACTGAGATGGGCGGCGAGGGCGGCGGGACCAACCCCGAGCAGCTCTTCGCGGTCGGCTATGCGGCCTGCTTCGAGGGCGCGCTCGCGGTGGTGGCCCGGCGCCGGAAGCTCGAGGCCGGCGACGTGGAGATCG
>DATMRN010000160.1:0-3762 GCA_035566275.1 Solirubrobacterales bacterium
CTGCGGCTGACCTGGACCGAGACCTACGAGATCAACATGGCCGGGCTGGCGGCGACGCTGCTCTTCTCGGCGGCCGGCGCCGGGGGGATCGCCCTCACCTACTGGGCGCTGCGCAAGGCCGGGATGCGCCGCCGCGACACGGGACGGCGGATGGTCGCCTTCCTCACCCTGCACTACGCCTTCTACCCGATCGCGCTGATCGTCTTCGGGGTGCTGCTGCGCACCGGCGTGCTCAACGGCAACCACTCGGTCGAGCTGACGATCGTCCCGGCCGCGGTCGCCGGGCTGCTGCTCGTCTTCGGCGTTCTGGTTGCGCTGATCCCGCCGGACCTGGAGCGGCGCGTGGCGCCGTTCGTTCGCGGGGAGCGCGGCCGCTCGATCGCCCACGCGATCGCCCGGGTGCCGGCGACCGTCGGGGAGGGGTTCAGGTTCGCGCTCGGCCTCTTCGCCCACCCCTCGCGCGGCGGGCTCGCGGTGCTCGGCGCGGCGGGATTCTGGGCCGCCAACATCGGCATCCTCTGGGCGTCCTTCCACGCCTTCGGCGTCCACGTCCCGCTCGCGGTCGTCGTCCAGGGCTTCTTCCTCGGCATGGTCGCCAACCTCTTCCCGTTCGCTCCGGCCGGGGTGGGAGCGGTCGACGCCGGGATGATCGGCGCCTTCGTCCTCTTCGGCCTGCCCGAGGACACGATCTTCCCCGCGGTCCTGGTTTACAGGCTGGTCGCCTTCTGGATGCCGATCCCGTTCGGCGTCGTCGCCTTCTTCCAGCTCCGCAAAAAGGTCGGGGAGTGGGAATCGGACGGGTTGCCGATCGACCGCAGCCCGCGGCCGGATTCGGAGCTGGAGCCGGCGCGAAGCTGAGCCGCGGCGGTTGACCGGGTCGCTACTATAAAAAGTAAAGTAATACTCTCCAGGCGGCAGATATGGCAGACGAGAAGAAGGTCGAGAACGTGATCGTCGTCGGCGGTGGGCCGGCCGGCTACACGGCCGCGCTCTACACGGCGCGCGCCAACCTCGAGCCCCTAGTCTTCGAGGGTTTCCACTGGGGTGGCCAGCTCCAGAACACGACCGACGTGGAGAACTACCCGGGTTATCCAGAGGGGATCATGGGCCCGGAGATGATGGGCCAGTTCCGGGCGCAGGCCGAGCGCTTCGGCACCCGGTTCGTAACCGACGACGTCGACCGGATCGAGCTATCCGACGGCGGCGTGCAGAGGGTCTTCCTCGGCGACGAGGAGCATTTGGCAAAGACCGTGATCCTGGCGATGGGGGCGGAGCCGCGGCGGCTCGGCGTCCCCGGCGAGATCGAGCTGGGCGGCCGCGGCGTCTCCACCTGCGGCGTCTGCGACGGCGCCTTCTTCAAAGGCCAGAAGGTGGTCGTGATCGGCGGCGGCGACTCGGCGATGGAGGACTCGATCTTCATCTCCAAGTTCGCCAGCGGCCTGACGGTGATCAACCGGCGCGACGAGTTCCGCGCCTCGAAGATCATGTTCGATCGCGCGCGGGAGCAGCCGAATATCAGCTTCAAGACGCCATTCGTGCCCGAGGAGTTCGTCGCCGGCGACGACGGCAAACTGGGCCACGTTCGCCTTCGCAACTCCGAGACCGGCGAGACCGAGGAGATCGAGACCGACGGCGCCTTCGTCGCGATCGGCCACATCCCCCAATCGGAGATCGTCACCGGCCAGGTCGACACCGACGAGGACGGCTACGTCGTCACCCAGCCCGGCTCGACCAAAACCAACCTCGCCGGGGTCTTCGCCGTCGGCGACGTCGTCGACCGCACCTACCGCCAAGCGGTCACCGCCGCCGGCACCGGCTGCATGGGGGCCCTCGACGCCGAGTGGTACCTCCGCGACACCCCACCCTCGCCCGAGGCCCACTGGATGCCCGGCGGCGAGCCCGTCGAGGTCGCCCCGGCCCCGGGCTCCTGACACTTGGAGCCGGTGCTACGTCGATGGGGTGATGTTCGAGCTTCGCAGCTGAGGGGCCAGTCGGTAGGCCTCGCCGTGCGAGCGCTCCAGGTCCTCGAGTAGCGCGACGGCCCGCTCGCCGCCGATCAGATCGGTGAGCTCGAGCGGGCCGAGCGGCCAGTTGAAGCCGAGCCGCATCGCGGTGTCCATGTCGGCGGGGGAGCCGACCTCCTCTTCGAGGGCGAAGGCCGCCTCGTTGGCGATCTGGGCGACGAGGCGGGGGAGGATCTCGGGGGCGGCCGGGTCGATCTTTTCCAGCTCCGAGGGATCGAGGGTCGGCGCCTCGATGCCCAGCTCGGGATCGGGCTCGCGGCCGGACCCCTCGCCGTACTCGTAGAAACCGCGCCCGCTCTTGCGACCGAGGCGCCCCTCGGCGACCAGGCGCTCCTGGATCGGGCTGGGGCGCCAGCGCTCCGGCTCGCCGCCCTGGGCGTAGAAGGAGCGGGCGACGCTGAGGTTGACGTCGAGCCCGATCAGGTCGATCAGCTCGAACGGGCCCATGCGGAAGCCGCCGCCGACCCGGCAGACGCGGTCGATGGTCGCCGCGTCGGCGACCCCCGCCGCCAGCATGCGCAGCGACTCCAGCGTGAAGGGGCGGGCGAGGCGGTTGGCGATGAAGCCGGGGCTGTCCTTGGCGCGGATCGGCGTGCGTCCCATCCGCCTGCCCACCTCGGCCGTCGCCGCCAGGGCGCTCTCGGCCGAGTCGGCGGTGGCGACGATCTCGACCAGCTTCATCAGCGCCGGCGGGTTGAAGAAGTGCATGCCGACGACGCGCTCGAGGCTCGGCACTCCGGCGGCGATCTCGGTCACCGACAGGGAGGAGGTGTTGGTGGCGAGGATCGCCTCCACCCCGCCCACATTGGCGGCCAGCGAGGCGAACAGCTCGCGCTTCAACTCCAGGTCCTCCGGCGCCGCCTCGATCACCAGGTCGCAACCGGCGAGGTCGGCGAGGCTTGGCGCAGGGGAGAGCCGCCCGATTGCCGCATCGGCATCGGCCTCGGCCCAGCGACCGCGCTCCACTCCCTTGGCCAGGTCGGCCGCGACGCGCTCGATCCCGGCGTCGAGCGCGTCGGGAACCGGGTCGTGAAGCCTGGTCTCGTAGCCGCCGAGGCAGGCGATTTGGGCGATTCCCGACCCCATCGTCCCGGCGCCGACGACGCCGATCCGCTCGACCGTCAACGGCCCTCGAACTCCGGCTCGCGCTTCTCGAGGAACGCCCTCATGCCCTCGACTCGGTCCTCGGTCGCCATCGACAGCTCGTAGAGGCGGCGCTCGCTCTCTAACCCGGCGCTCATCGCCGTCTCCTCGGCTGCCAGCACCGCCTGCTTGGCGAGCCGGGCGGCGATCGGCGGGCGCCCGGCGACATTGCGGGCCAGTTCCATCGCCTCCTCGAGCCATCCACCATCCCCCACCACGCGGTTGACGAGGCCCAGCTCACGCGCCGTCTCGGCGTCGAAGCGGCGGCCGGTCAGCACGTACTCCATCGCCCGCTGCTTGCCCAGCACCCGCGCCAGCCGCTGGGTGCCGCCGCCGCCGGGGATGATCCCCAGGTTGATCTCCGGCTGGCCGAACTTGGCGGTGTCGGAGGCGACGATCATGTCGCAGGCCAGCGCCAGCTCGCAGCCGCCGCCCAGCGCGTAGCCGGAAACGGCGGCGATCAGCGGCGTCTTCACCTTGGCGATCCGCTTCCAGAACTCCGCCGCCGGGTGGTAGAGGGCCTCGGCGAAGCTGCGCTCGCTCATCGCCCTGATGTCGGCGCCGGCGGCGAACACCTCGTCGGAGCCGGCGATGA
>DATMRN010000161.1:0-6292 GCA_035566275.1 Solirubrobacterales bacterium
GCGGGCCAGCCGCGGCGGCAGGGTCAGCGCCCCGGCCTCGGCGAGCACGTCGGGGGCTCCGAGCACATAGGTGGTCGAGTCCGTTCTCAGCCCACTCCACTTCCACTCCGAGGAGAAGGGCACCTCTGCGCTCACCCGTCCCGCCCTGCCCGGGAAGCGCTCGGCGATCGCCTCCAGGGTGCGGTTGCGCTCGCCGGCGCTCGCCGCGAAGCGCCCCAGCGCCGCATGGGCCTCTCCTTCAGCGACCCCCTCGGCGACCTCAACCCCGATCAGCCGCAGCTCGCCGTCGGTCAGCGTCCCCGTCTTGTCGATGCAGATCGTGTCGACCGCGGCGAGGCTCTCGGTCGCGCTGATCTGCTGGACCAGGGTGTTCTTGCGCGCCAGCCGCACCGCCGCCACCGCGAAGGTGACGCTCATCAGCAGCACCATCCCCTCGGGGATCAGCGTCACCAGGCCGGCCGTCGCGGTCTGCGCCGCCTCTTCGATGCCGATGCTCCGCACCTTTAGCGTGAAGAGCAGGATCGCCGCCAGCGGAACCATCACGTAGACGCAGGCGACGATCACCTGATTCACCTCGCTTTGCAGCGGGGAGAGGGGGTGGCGGAAGGCCCGCGCCTCGCCGGCCAGCCGCCCCGCGTAGCTCTCCTCGCGCACCGCGTCGACCCGGTAGAGGCCGGAGCCCGAGATGCAGAAGGACCCCGACAGCGCCCGCTCGCCGGGTCCCTTGCGCACCCCGTCGGCCTCGCCGGTCAGCATCGACTCGTCCAGCGTCATCCCGCGGCTGTGGATCACCTCGCCGTCGGCGACGAGCTGGTCGCCCGGCACCAGCTCGACCACGTCCCCCGGGACCACCTCGGCCGCCGGCAGCTCCAGCACGGCGCCGTCGCGAACCACCTTCGCGTGCGGGGCGACGAGCACCGCCAGCTCGTCCAGCGTCCGCTTCGCCTTCAGCTCCTGGCGGATCCCGATGTAGGAGTTGATCACCGCGACCAGCCCGAACAGCGAGTCCGCGTACAGCCCCAGCCCCACGTCGAGGACGAAGAAGACGCCGATGATCGCGTTGAAGAGCGTGAAGACGTTGCCGGCGACGATGCTCGCGGTCGAGCGCGAGGAGGTCTCCGGCGGGGGGCCGAGCTTGCGCAGCCGAGCTGCCGCTTCGCCGCCGGAGAGGCCCATCTCGCTTGTCGCCGCGGCCGTGCTCATGGCAGGTATTCAATAGGGTGCGACCCGGATGGCTCTGAAGCTCGGACTCAACCTCGGTTACTGGGGGATCGGCCCCAGTGGGGAGGGCGCGGTCGAGGTGGTGAAGGCCGCTGAGGGCGCCGGCTTCGAGTCGGTCTGGGCGGCCGAGTCCTACGGCTCCGACGTGGTCAGCGTCCTCGCCTGGCTCGCGCCGCAGACAACGACGATCAAGCTCGGCGCGGCGATCATGCAGGTTCCGGCGCGCCCGCCCGCGGCGGCGGCGATGGCCGGCGCGACGATCGACAAGCTCTCAGGCGGGCGCTTCCTCTTCGGCTTCGGCCCGTCGGGCCCGCAGGTCTCTGAGGGCTGGTACTCGGTCCCCTACGCGAAGCCTTGGGGGCGCACCCGCGAGTACATCGAAGTCGTCCGCGAGATCATCGCCCGCGAGGGCCCGGTCGAGCACCACGGCGAGCACTACACGCTGCCGCTGCCCGGCGGGGAGGGCAAGGCCCTGAAGCTCAACTTCCACCCGCTGCGCAACAGCATCCCCGTCTTCGTCGGCGCGATCGGCCGCAAATCGGTCGAGCTGGCGGCGGAGGTCGCCGACGGCTGGATCCCGATCTTCTTCAGCGTCGACGCCTTCGAGCAAACTTGGGGGGCACATCTTGAGGCCGGCTTCGCCAAGGGCGGGCGGCAGCGCTCCGACCTCGAGGTGTCCCCGACGCTGCAGGTCGCGATCGACGGCGACCAGGAGGCCGCGAGGAACGTCGTCAAGGCGGGCCTCGTCCTCTACTTCGGCGGCATGGGCAGCCGCAAGACCAACTTCTACGTCGACCTCGCCCATCGCTTCGGCTTCGGCGAGGTCGCCGACGAGGTGCAGCGGCGCTTCCAGGACGGCGACCGGGCCGGCGCCTTCGAGGCGATGCCCAACGAGATCGTCGAGGCGACCTCGCTGGTCGGCACCGAGGACGAGGTGGCGGAGCGGATCGAGCGCTTCCGCGGCGCCGGGATCGACCGCCTGATCGTCTCGCCCGTCC
Organism: Solirubrobacterales bacterium; assembly: GCA_035566275.1. Lineage (GTDB taxonomy): Bacteria > Actinomycetota > Thermoleophilia > Solirubrobacterales > 70-9 > DATMRN01. The sequence continues at coordinate 2,220 of DATMRN010000161.1, forward strand.
ACGTGGACCGGGGCGAGCAGCTGCACACGATCGAGCGCCTGGCCGCCCTGGCGGGCGTCGGGACGCCCGCCTAGCCCGTTGTCATAGGCTCTCGCGGCTTTTTATGAAGATCGGAGTTCCGAAAGAGACCGCCGATGGGGAGCGCCGGGTCGCGCTGGTCCCTGACGCAGTCAAGTCGCTGAAGCGCAACGAGCACGTCGACGTCGCGGTCGAGTCCGGCGCCGGCGATGCCGCCGGCCACCCCGACTCCCAGTACACGGAGGCCGGGGCGGAGATCGGCGAGGCCGGCGTCGCCTGGGGCGCCGACGTGGTCCTTCGCGTCGCCGTCCCGTCCGCCGAGGAGATCGGCAAGCTCAACTCCAACCAGCTCCTGATCGGCCACCTGGCGCCCTGGACCTCGGCCGAGACCAACAGGGCTCTCGCCGTCGCGGGGGTCACCAGCTTCGCGATGGAGGCGATCCCGCGCACGACGCGCGCCCAGGCGATGGACGCGCTCTCCTCGCAGGCGACGGCTGCCGGCTACGCGGCGATCCTGATCGCCGCCCGCGAGTCGGGCCGCTTCTTCGGGATGATGACCACCGCAGCGGGCACGGTCCCCCCGGCCAAGGTCCTCGTCCTCGGCGCCGGCGTCGCCGGCCTGCAGGCGGTCGCCACCGCCAAGCGGCTCGGCGCGATCGTCACCGGCTTCGACATCCGCCGCGCCGCCTGGGAGCAGATCGCCTCGCTCGGCGGTCGCCCGCTGGAGCTGGACTTCATCCCCGACGCCGAGGGCGAGGGCGGCTACGCGCGCCCGCTCACCGACGAGGAGAACGCGCAGGTGCGCGACGCGCTCGGCGAGAACGCCGCCAAACAGGACCTGATCGTCACCACCGCCGCGATCCCCGGTCGCCCGGCGCCGCTCTTGATCACCGCCGAGGCGGTGCGCGGCATGGCGCCCGGCTCGGTGATCGTCGACCTCGCCGCGGAGACCGGCGGCAACTGCGAGCTGACCCAGGCGGGGGAGACGGTGGTCGAGAACGGGGTCAAGGTGATCGGCCCGCGCAACCTGGCGAGCGAGATGCCCGCCCCCGCCTCCCAGCTCTACGCCAAGAACCTGGAGAACCTGCTCGGCCTGCTGGTCACCGAGGAGGGGACGCTGAGCGTCGACTTCGAGGACGACATCGTCGCCGCGGCGTGCATCACGCAGGGCGGCGAGATCCGCAGCGAGAGAGCCGCAAAGTGAGAGCACAAATCGACACGGTGGCAACCGGTCATTCGAGTCCGTGTCGATTTGTGCGGGAACGCGGTGTTCTATGACCCTGATCACCGAGATCACGATCTTCGTGCTCGCCGCCTTCGTCGGCTTCGAGGTGATCTCGAAGGTTCCGACCACCCTGCATACGCCGCTGATGTCGCAGACCAACGCGATCCACGGGATCGTGATGTTGGGCGGGCTGATCGTCGTCGGCTACGCCAACGACCCGCTCGAGTACGTGATCGGCACGATCGCGATCGCCTTCGGCACGATCAACGTCGTCGGGGGCTTCATGGTCACCGACCGCATGCTCGGCATGTTCTCCCGCAAGCCGAAACCGAAGGCCGACGCTGACGGAAAGGGCGACTCGTGATCGCCGAGGCCGTGCTCAAGCCCGGCGGCAGCGCCGCGACGGCGCTCTACATCGTCGCCTTCTCGCTCTTCATCGTCGGCGTGCGCCGCGGCACCCACCCGACCACGGCCAAGCAGGGCAACCTGATCGCCGCCGCCGGCATGGCGGTCGCCGTGGTGACGACGCTGCTGCTCGACGGGATCGGCAACTGGGGCCTGATCGCCGCCGGCCTGGGGATCGGCGCCACGATCGGCGTCGTCGCCTCGATCCGCGTCCAGATGACCCAGATGCCGCAAATGGTCGCCCTCTACAACGGGGTCGGCGGTGGCGCGGTGGCGCTGATCGCCTGGTCGGAGATCCGCCACGGGATCTCCCTCGGGGAGACGATCCCGCTGGCTACCCTGATCCCGGTCCTCTTCGCCGCGGTGGTCGGTTCGGTCTCCTTCTGGGGCTCGAACATCGCCTTCGGCAAGCTCCAGGAACTGATCCCGACCAGGCCGCTGGCGATCCCCGGGCAGCAGGTGATCAACGCCCTGTTGCTGATCGGCATCGTCGCCGGCTGCGTCGAGATCGCCGCCAACAACGGCGACCCCTCCCAGGCGATCTTCATCGCGATCCTCGTCGCTGCGGCCGTGCTCGGCAACCTCGTGGTGCTGCCGATCGGCGGCGCCGACATGCCGGTGGTGATCTCGCTGCTCAACGCCTTCACCGGCCTCTCCGCCGCCGCCGCCGGCTTCGCCCTCGACAACGTGGCGCTGATCGTCGCCGGCACCCTGGTCGGCTCCTCGGGAACGATCCTGACGATGGAGATGGCGACCGCGATGAACCGCTCGGTCGCCAACGTCCTCTTTGCCGGCTTCGGTGGCGTCCCTGCGGCCGGCGCCGGCGGCAGCACCGAGGAACGGCCACACACCTCGATCGGCGCCCAGGACGCGGCGATCAAGCTCGCCTACGCCGACTCGGTCGTGATCGTGCCCGGCTACGGCCTCGCCGTCGCCCAGGCCCAGCACGCGATCAAGGAGGTCGCCGACGAGCTGGAGAAGCGCGGCGTCACGGTCAGCTACGCGATCCACCCGGTGGCCGGCCGCATGCCCGGCCACATGAACGTGCTGCTGGCCGAGGCCGACGTGCCGTATGAGCAGCTGAAGGAGATGGAGGAGATCAACCCCGAGATGTCGCGCACCGACGTCGCGGTCGTGGTCGGGGCCAACGACGTCACCAACCCGGCGGCCAAGAACGACCCCGACAGCCCGATCGCCGGGATGCCGATCATCGAGGTCGACGAGGCCCAGCAGGTGATCGTCATCAAGCGCTCCCTCAGCCCCGGCTTCGCCGGCATCGACAACGACCTCTTCTACGAGCCGAACACCTCGATGCTGTTCGACGACGCCAAGAAGGCCGCGGCAGACATCGCGGCCGAGATCCAGAACCTCTAGGAGGCCGTCCCAAAGCTCGCCGACTCGGTCTTCGAGACCAAGACCGACGCTTGCTAGCGAGGGTCGAGGATCATGATCGGGATCTTCCGGCCCTTCGCGTTGCGCTGGTAGAACTCGGATCCGGGATACATCGCCACGAACTTCGACCAGAGGCGATCGCGCTCCTCGTCGGTGGCGACGCGAGCGCGGACCTCGCGAACCACCGAGCCGATCTGAATCGTGGTGTCCGGGTTCGCCTTGAGGTTATGGAACCAGGCGGGATGCGTTGGCTGGCCGGCCTTGGAGGCCATCACGACGATCGCGTCGCCGTCCTCGAGGTACATCACCGGAGACGTCCGCTTCGCGCCGCTCTTGGCGCCCATGTGGTCGACCAGGACTATCCGGGCCTTGGGCCAACCGGGGATATGTCCGCCGATCCTGCCGCCGGAGCGCCGGTAAAGAGCCACATGGAACTTCGTTGAGCGTCGCCCGAGGTAAATGCCGCGCTTGTTGGCGAACTGCGAGCTTGAGGTGGTGAGCTGTCCGAGTGAGGGCATGGCGCTCCTTGAAGTCAGGCGACGCGACACCGATCACCGCGATCGCGTGCACGACCGGCAGACCCGCCTGCTGACGAATCAAGCCTAAGCGGGGTCTGCGGCGGAAAAGAGTCCGCCGCATGGCCGTCTACGCGGCGATCGGGTGGCCGGTCGAGTCCCTGGCCTCGATCCGGGCGCCCAGGGGCAGCTGCACAACGTCAGCCGCCCTACGGCGGCGGTGCTTCAAGAAGAAGGCCGCCACCACGAGAAACATCGCCGCGATGCCGCCGACGTGCTCGGGGCGAACCAGCAGCTCACGTCCGTCCGGGTAGACGATCACAACCGGGTCGCCGGCGAAGAGGGCCTGGGTCGCCATCTCGCCCTGATGAGGGTTCCCGGCCGAGATGAAGTGCGCCCGGTTGGGGTAGCGAGCAGCCATCTCCTCATCGCCGATGCTGGCGATGACCTTCTCCACAGCTGGATCTATGTCTGGCTGGTGGGTCATGGCTTCTCCCTCCATCTTCTCACGATCTCCG
>DATMRN010000162.1:0-3863 GCA_035566275.1 Solirubrobacterales bacterium
GTAGGCGTGAGGATCGGCGGCCGGGTTGGTGATGATGCTGGTGACCTGCACCTGGTCGCCGCCGAGCTGTTCGGCGATGCTGCCCCAGAAGTCCTCGGCGGCGACCACGTTCAGCTTGCCAGAGGAGTTGCTCGAGCCTCCCCCGCAGCCTGCCGCAAGCAGGACGACGAGGGCGAGGGACGCGAGCAGGAAAGCGAGAAGCCGGGAGCGTGGTGTGTCGTGCATCGAGTCTCCTTGGTCGTCTTCGCCGGGGGCGCGGAGACTAACACGATAGTGAGACTCGTTCTCTTTAACCTGGCGTCGTCGCTGGGCCGCTTACTCCCACTCGATCGTCGCCGGCGGCTTCGAGGAGATGTCCAGGGCCACCCGGTTCACGTCGCGGATCTCGTTGATGATGCGGTTGGAGACGCGCTCCAGGAGGTCGTAGGGAAGGCGGGCCCAGTCGGCGGTCATCGCGTCGTCGGAGGTGACCGCGCGGATCACGATCGGATAGGCGTAGGTGCGGCCGTCGCCCTGGACGCCGACCGAGCGGACGACCGGGAGGACGCAGAAGGACTGCCAGAGCTGGCGGTAGAGGTCGGCGGCGCGGATCTCCTCCTGCAGGATCGCGTCGGCCGTGCGGAGGATGTCGAGGCGCTCCCTGTTGACCTCGCCGCCGACGATGCGGATCGCCAGGCCGGGGCCGGGAAAGGGCTGGCGCCAGACCATCCGCTCGGGCAGGCCCAGCTCGGCCCCGACCGCACGGACCTCGTCCTTGAACAGCATCCGCAGCGGCTCGACCAGCTCGAAGTCGAAGTCCTCGGGAAGGCCGCCGACGTTGTGGTGGGACTTGATCGTCTCGGCGCCGTCGCTGCCGCCCGACTCGATCACGTCGGAGTAGAGCGTGCCCTGTACGAGATAGCCGACGTCCTCCAGCTTCGCCGCCTCCTCCTCGAAGACACGGATGAACTCCTCGCCGATGATCTTGCGCTTGCGCTCGGGCTCGTCGACCCCGGCGAGCCTGGCGAGAAAGCGCTCCTCGGCCTCGACATGGACGAGCGGGATGCCGAACTGCTCGAAGGCCGTGACCACCTGCTCGGCCTCGTTCATCCGCATCAGGCCGTGGTCGACGAAGACGCAGGTCAGCCTCTCCCCCACCGCCCGGTGCACCAGCAGAGCCGCGACCGAGGAGTCGACCCCGCCGGAGAGACCGCAGATCACCCGGCCGTCCCCGACCTGAGCCTGGACCTTGGCCACCTGCTCGGCGATCACCGACTGAGGCGACCACTGCCGCTCGCAACCGGCGACGTCGCGCAGGAAGCGGGTGAGGACCTCGGTCCCGTAGGGAGTGTGGACGACCTCGGGGTGGAACTGGATGCCGTAGAGGCCGCGGTCGGGCATCTCGCAGGCGGCGACCGGAGAGCCGGGACTGGAGGCGAGCGCGACAAAGCCCTCCGGGGGCTCGAAGACGGCGTCGCGGTGGCTCATCCAGCACTGCTGCTCCTCCGGCAGGCCGCCGAGCAGGCGGCCACCCCCGTCTCGCAGGGTCAGGTTGGTGCGCCCGAACTCGCCCGCCTCGGCACTCTCGACCCTCCCCCCCAGCGCCTGGACCATCGCCTGCATCCCGTAACAGATCCCAAGCATCGGAATCTCCAGGTCGAGCAGCTCGATTGGGAACGGCGGCGCCCCGGGCTCGTAGACGGAGGCGGGGCCACCGGAGAGGACGAGAGCTTTCGGCCCACGCTCCTGGATCTTCTCCATTGGGGTCGTCGAAGGAAGCAACTCGGCAAAAACCCCGCACTCGCGGATCCTTCTCGCAATCAGCTGCGAGTACTGCCCGCCGAAGTCGAGGACCAGCACCTCCTCGACAGCCCGCGCGTCGTCCTGGGGAACATCCGGGACGACCGCGGACTGTTCAGTCATCCGAGACGGCCACCCCCGCCGACACCGCGGCCCGGCCGTTCGACCCCATCCCCACCGACTGCTCGTTCTGCAGCTTCTTCCCCTCGCTCATCAGGGCGGGGGCGATCATCACCTCTGCCCTCTGGAAGGAGCGGATGTCCTCGTAGCCGCAGGTGGCCATCGAGGTTTTCAACGCGCCCATCAGGTTGAAGGTGCCGTCGTTCTCCTGGGCGGGGCCGAGCAGGATCTCCTCCATCGTCCCGTCCTGCTTGGTGGAGACGCGGGTACCGCGGGGCAAGGAAGGATGGAAGGTGGCCATCCCCCAATGGAACCCCTGGCCCGGCGCCTCCTTGGCGCGGGCCAGCGGCGAGCCGACCATGACCGAGTCGGCGCCGCAGGCGATCGCCTTGGAGACGTCGCCCCCGGTCCGCATCCCGCCGTCGGCGATCACGTTGACGTACTCGCCGGTCTCGAGCATGTGCTGAGCCCGGGCCGCGGCGACGTCGGCGATCGCCGTCGCCTGGGGGACGCCGATGCCGAGCACGCCGCGCGTCGTGCAGGCGGCGCCCGGCCCGACCCCGACCAGGACCCCGACCGCGCCGGTCCGCATCAGGTGCAGGCCGGTCGAGTAGGAGGCGCAGCCGCCGACCACGGTCGGCACCGGCACCTCGGCGATGAACTCCTTCAGGTTGAGCGGCTCGACCGTGGTCGAGACGTGTTCGGCCGAGATCACCGTGCCCTGGATGACGAGGATGTCGATCCCGGCCTCGACCGCCACCTCGTAGTGCTCGCGCACCTTCTGCGGGGTCAGCGAGCCGCAGGCGACGGCGCCGCGCTCCTTGATCTCGGCGATCCGCCGCCCGATCAGCTCGGGCTTGACCGGCTCGGCGTAGATCTCCTGCATCAGCCGCGTCGCCAGGTGCGCGGGAGCGACGGCAATCTTCTCCAGCTGCTCCTCGGCGTTCTCGAAGCGGGTCCAGATCCCCTCCAGGTTGAGCACCCCGAGGCCGCCCAGCTCGTTGACGAGCACCGCGGTGTCGGGACTGACCACGCCGTCCATCGCCGAGGCGACGAGGGGCAGGTCGAAGCGATAGGGGCCGAGGGTCCAGCTGATGTCTATGTCGTCGGGATCGCGGGTGCGGCGCGACGGGACGATCGCGATGTCGTCGAATCCGTAGGCGCGCCGCCCCTTCTTGCCTCGACCGATGTCGATCTCCATTGGTCCTCCAGGGTGGCGTTGAATAGCCAGCCTACACTTCCGCGGGGACCTCCAGATCGTGCACCGCCACCTCGTCGAGCAGCCGCTCGACCTGGTTGCGGTCGATGGCCCCGGCGCCGAAGTGCTGGGTCGACTCCGCGCCGCAGGCGACGCCGTAGGCGAGACACTCGTCGGGCGGGCGATCCTCGTAGCGGGCGGCCACGTAGCCGGCCAGGAAGGCGTCGCCGGAGCCGACCGTGGAAACCGGGTCCAGGGGCTCGGTGCGGACCTCGAGGAAACGGCGCCCGGCGCCCTCGCCGACCACCGCGACGCAGCCGTCGGGCCGGGTGATCGCCGCCTCGCCGGCGCCGAGGCGGACCAGCTCGGAGAGGCCCTGGGCGAGGTCGCCGCGGTCGGCGAACTCCTGGCCGACCAGCTCCTCGGCCTCGCGCTCGTTGGGGGTGACGACCGAGGCGCCGGCGCGCAGCCCGGCCAGCATCGCCTCTCCCTCGGCGTCGAGGACGACGACGATACCGCGCCCGCACAGGTCCTTGACCAGGCGCGCGTAGAGGTCGTCGCCGGCGCCTGGCGGAAGCGTCCCGGCCAGCACGCAGATCTTCGCCCCGCCGGCCAGGTAGGCGACGCGCTCGAAGAACACCTCCACCTCCTCGGGGCTGACCGCCGGGCCGCGCTCGTTGATCTCGGTCTGCTCGCCCGAGGTGGGGTCGATCACGGCGAGGTTGATCCGCGTCTCGGCGGCGATCCGCGTGAAGCCGGTCAGCAC
>DATMRN010000163.1:0-7318 GCA_035566275.1 Solirubrobacterales bacterium
CATCGGCAGGAACTGCAGCGCCGTGGTCAGGCCGACAGCGAGGCCGCTGTCGGTGAGGCTGAGGACGAGCCAGACCTCGGCCACCGTCTGCATCCAGTTGCCGGACAGCGAGATCAGCTGTCCCGTGAAATACCTTCGGTAGTTGGGTACCGCGAGGGAGTCGAAGGAGCGTCGCAGCGCGGCGCTCAACCCTTCTCGCTTTCGAGGATCCGCTCGAGGATCTCGGCGGCGCGCTCGAGCGCCGCGACGTCGCCGTCGGGAAGGTCACGCATGCGCCGCGCCAGGTAGGCATTCTTGCGACCGCGCAGGCGCCGCAGGCGCTCCCGCCCGGCGGCGTTGACGCTGACCAGGGCGCTGCGGCCGTCGGCGGGGTCGGGCGTGCGCTCAATCAACTTCGCCCGGTCGAGGCAACCGAGCGTGCGGGTCACGGTCGGGCGCTTCACCCGCTCGATCTCGGCCAGCTCGCTGGGGGTGAGCGGCCCGTGGCGCTCGATCGTCGCCAGCGCCGCGGTCGAGGTCGGAGTCAGGTCCGTCGCCTCCGAGGCAGCCTCCTGCCGCAGCCGCCGCGCCGTCCGCACGATCGCCAGCCGCAGCCTCGCGGCCGAATCGGTAAGTGAGGTGTTCGCGGCTCCGCGCATTGCTTAGCGTTGATAATTAGTTTAGCAAATCAGTTTCCCTGCCAAGTCCGTCGACGAACGCGCCGCCAGGTAGGCGGCGGCGCGCCTCAGCCTTCCTGTTCGCGCGCCTCGGCGATCTTCGACTCCAGCTCAGCCATAACGTCGGGATCGCGCAGCGTCGTCACGTCGCCGAGAGCGCGGCCCTCGGCGATGTCGCGCAAGAGGCGCCGCATGATCTTGCCGGAGCGGGTCTTCGGCAGGTCGTCGGCCCAGACGATCCGCTTCGGCCGGGCGAATTTGCCGATCCGCTCGGCGACGGTGCCGCGGATCCCCGCCTCGAGCTCCTCGGTCCCCTCGGTCGTGCCCTGCAGGGTGACGAAGGCGCAGATCGCCTGGCCGGTGTCCTCGTCGGACTGGCCGATCACCGCCGCCTCGGCGACCTTGGGGTGGGAGACGATCGCTGACTCGACCTCGGCGGTGGAGAGACGGTGGCCGGAGACGTTGACGACATCGTCGATGCGGCCGATCACCCAGAAGTAGCCGTCCCCGTCACGCCGTGCCGCGTCGCCGACCAGGTACCGCTCCTTGCCGAAGCGGGAGAAGTAAGTCTCGACGAAGCGGTCGTCCTCCTTGTAGAGGCCGCGCAGCATCGACGGCCAGGGCCGCTGCAGCACCAGCAGGCCCTGGCCCTCATCGAGCGGCTCCCCCTTGTTCTCGTCGACCACCTCGGCCTCCACCCCGGGGAACGGCGTCGTCGCCGAGCCCGGCTTGGTCGCGGTGATCCCCGGCAGCGGGGTGATCATGATCGCGCCCGTCTCCGTCTGCCACCAGGTGTCGACGATCGGGCAGCGTTCGCCGCCGATCTCCTTGTGGTACCAGAGCCATGCCTTGGGATTGATCGGCTCGCCGACCGATCCCAGCAACCGCAGCGAGGAGAGGTCGAACTTCTCCGGGATCTCCGCCCCCCACTTGATGAAGGTGCGAATCGCCGTCGGCGCGGTGTAGAGGATCGTCGCCCTGTAGCGCTCGATCAGCTCCCACCAGATGCCCTGGTGCGGGTGGTCGGGCGCCCCCTCCCACATCACGCTGGTGGCGCCGTTGCTGAGCGGCCCGTAGACGATGTAGGAGTGACCGGTGACCCAGCCGACGTCGGCCGCGCACCAGTAGACGTCGCTCTCCGGCTTCAGGTCGAAGACATATTTGTGCGTCGCGGTGACGCCGGTCATGTAGCCGCCGGTGGTGTGCAGGATCCCCTTCGGCTTCGCGGTCGAGCCCGAGGTGTAGAGGATGTAGAGCGGGTGCTCGGCCTCCATCGGCTCGGCTGGGCACTCGGGCTCGGCGGTCGCCAGGACCTCCTCGTAGAAGTGGTCGCGGCCCTCCCGCATCGGGCACTCGATCCCGGTGTGACGGACGACGACGATCGTCTCCAGCGTCTTTAGGTCACTCATCTGCTCGTCGACCTGGGGCTTGATCGGCGCCGTCTTTCCTTTGCGTCGCGCCCCGTCGACTGTGACCAGGGCCTTCGCCTCGGAGAACTCCATCCGCTCCCGCACCGCCTCGGCGGAAAAGCCGCCGAAGACGACGTTGTGCGGCGCGCCGATCCGCGCGCAGGCAAGCATCGCGACGACGACCTCGGGGATCATCGGCAGGTAGATCCCGACCACGTCGCCCTTGCCGACCCCGAGGTCCTTGAGCGCGTTGGCGAAGCGCTGCACGTCGCGGTGCAGCTCGGCGTAGGTGACGTCGCGCTCCTCGCCCTCCTCGCCGCGCCAGTGGAAGGCGACCCGATCGCCACGGCCGGCATGGACATGGCGGTCGAGGCAGTTGGCCGAGGCGTTCAGGCGCCCGTCCTCGAACCATTTATAAAAGGGCGGGTTCGAGCCATCGAGCCCCCGGCTCGGCTCCACCTCCCAGTCGAGCAGCTCCCTCGCCTGGCGCATCCACCAGGCCTCGGGATCGGCGGCCGCCTCCTCGTAGACCCGCGGATCGCTCCACAGGGCGCGCTCGCGGAACTCCGCGGGCGGCTCGAAGCTCTCCACCTCCAGCATCGCCTCCAGCTCCCGCTCCAGGTCCGAGCCTCTCGCCTCAGTCGCCATCGCCCCAAACGCTACCCCCTGGCGCCCCCCACCCCAACCACCCGCCGATGGGCCGCTTCCGGATGTATAGGCCCGTCGACCGCTAGAAGGCGAAGATGAGGGAGCAGGTGAGGCCGGCGACGATGCAGTAGATGCCGAACGGCGTGAGGCGGTTGGTCTCGAAGAAGCGGAGCAGGAACTTGACCGCGAAGTAGGTGGTCAGCGCCGCGGCGATCGCCCCGGCCAGCGCCTGGCCGCGGACCCCGTCGCCAGCCGAGCCGAGGAGTTCGGGCAGCTTCAGCACGCCCGCCGCGCCGATGATCGGCGTCGCCAGCAGGAACCCGTAGCGGGCGGCGTCCTCGTTGGAGAGTCCGGTGAGGAGTCCGCCCCCCATCGTGATCCCCGAGCGCGAGATCCCGGGCACCAGCGCCGCCGCCTGCGCGGTGCCGATCGCGAAGGCCTGTTTGAAGCTCATCTTCGCGATGCGGGGGTCGGCGTCGCCTTTGTAGTCGCCTGGCAGCGGCGGCCGCCTCCGGAACCGCTCGAAGAGCAGCAGCAGCACCCCGTTGATCGTGAGGAAGATCGCCGCCGACTCCGCCGAGGCGAACAGGCTGCGCAGCGAGTGCTCGAGCAGCAGGCCGAGCAGGCCGGCCGGGATCGTGCCGATGACGAGGAGCCAGCCGAGCCGCGCGTCGGCGTCCTCGGCGCCGATCTGGCGGTCGCGCAGGGAGCGCCCCATCCCGCGGAAGATCCGCATCCAATCCTTCAGGAAGAAGAAGAAGAGCACGATCGCGGTCGCGCAGTGGGTGGCAACCAGGAAGGCGAGGAAATATTCGTCGTTCTGGTGGATGTTCCAGCCGAAGAGGCTCGGCAGGATGACGCCGTGGCCCAGGCTCGAGATCGGGAACGGCTCAGCCAGCCCCTGCAGCAGGCCAAGCACGATCGCCTGGAAATAGGAGATGGGTTCCATCGGAAGGTGCGGCTAAGCCGGTGTCTTCTCCGACGGTCCGCTCTGGAACCAGGCGAAGATGAAGCAGGCCAGCGCCACCACGAAGGCAGCGATCCCATGCTTCGCGTGGTGATGACTGGACCCCGCTTCGTGGCCGGGGAAGAACGAGGGCAGCGAGCCGGCCGGCTCGGCCAGGTAGACCACCGCGATGACGAGGAATGCGATGCCGAGCACGACGGCTGGCAGGATCAGGTTTCGGCGCTTGCTCATCGGGACCCTCGTCTAACCGTATCCGCAAGACCGGCCTGAACGCCCGCTCACGCGCCGGCCGCCTTTTCCGCCATCCTCGCCGGGCTGATCCGCACCACGTCCCAGGCGAGGCCGAGCTTCTCGAGCGCCCAGATCACCGCTCCCGAGCCGTCCAGCTCCCAGCGGCGCAGGCCGTGCCTGGCCGAGGTCGGGAAGGCGTGGTGATTGTTGTGCCAGGACTCCCCCATCGTCGGCAGCGCCAACCAGGCGAGGTTGCGCGAGTGATCGCCGGTCGGATAGGGCTGGCGGCCGAAGAAGTGGCAGAGGCTGTTGACGCTGAAGGTGACGTGGTGCAGGACGAAGATCCGCACCGCGCCGCCCCAGAGCATCCCGGTGAGACCGCCGACGCCGGCGCCGGTCAGCGCCCAGCCGAGACAGAAGGGGAAGACCAGCCCGACCAGCACCCAGAGCAGGAAGGCGCTGTCGACGAAGCGCATCAGCGGATCGGCCATCAGGTCCTTCGCGTAGCGGTGCTCGTCGGCGACCTCGGCGTCGCGGAAGACCCAGCCGATGTGGGCGTAGAAGAGGCCGCGCAGCGCGCCGCGGAAGCCCGAGCCGTGGCCGACGTGGGGGCTGTGAGGATCGCCCTCCTCGTCGGAGAAGCGGTGGTGCTTGCGGTGGGTCGCCACCCACTCGATCACCGGCCCCTCGACCGCCGCCGAGCCGAGCGCCGCCGCCGTCAGCCGCACCCAGCGATGGGTCTTGAAGCTGCCGTGAGTCAGCAGGCGGTGGAAGCCAACCGTGATCCCGAACCCGAACAGCAGGTAGGCGACGGTGAAGACGACCAGGTCCTCCCAGTGCAACAGGCTGCCCCAGCCGAAGACGATCGCCAGCACCAGCAGCGCCGGCGGCGCCGCTGTGACGACGGCGCTGGCGAAGCGGTCGAGCGCGGGGTTCTCGACCGGCCGCACGTCGGAGCGCACGGCGCCGGCCGTCACGCTCTCAACTCCCCGCTCTTCATCTTGACTGGCCTCCTCGCCGCCGCCGCGTTAGCGCGGGAGTGTAGACGGCCGAGCTTAAAGGTCCGCTCAGTAACCTGGCGGGTGGCGGGCTATGAAACCTTCGGGCGAGTCGACCGGCGAGGAGTGCCAGCGCGGGCCCGGGCCGCCGACCGTGTCGAAGGCCAGTCCGGCGATCATCATCCAGGCGTGTTCGGCGTTGGCGTAGACGGTGATCCACTTGCCGGGGCCGGGTTCGCCCCAGGTCTCCAGCCCGGTCGAGTCGAGCGGGCTTTCGAGGAAGCCGCCGCCGTGCAGGGCGAAGCTGACCGCGCCGGAGCAGTCGTAGCCGGAGGATTCGAAGGAGCCGTGGCCGCCGCCCCAGATGTAGGGGGTGGTGGCGATCGAGTTGGCGGCGGAGATCGCCGACTGCACGGCCGCGGGGGCCGACGCCGGTGCGCTCGCTTGGCTTTCGGAGATGAAGTTCGCGGTCTCGCCCGGGGTGAGCGGCGCCGGGGCTTCGCCGGTCGGGGCCGGACCGCCTTCGGTCGCGATCTGGGAGGAGATCGAGGCGAGGTTGTCGCTCAGCGCCTGTTCGCGCGACTCCAGCGCTTCCAGCGCCTGGCGCCGCTGCGCCTGGGCCGCCTTCAGCGCGGCGAAGCGCGACTCCGCCGCGGCGCGGGCCGAGGCGACTTCGCGCTCGGTCGCGGCGATCGAGTCGCGGGCGGCGCGAATGCGGGCGCGTGCCGCGGCCAGCCGCCGCACGGTGTCCTTCACCTGGTTGCGCAGCGCCTTGACCCGGCCGACGACCGAGTTGTCGTAGCTCTGGATCCGGTTCAGGTATTCGGTCTGCGTCGCCAGGTCCGACCAGCTCGACGAATTGAGGACCGCGTTGAGGACGTTGGGGCTGCCCGACTCATAGATCGCAACCAGCCGCCCGCGCAGCACCCCCAGGGCGCGGTTCAGCTGCGCCCTGACTTCCTGCAGGTGATGGCGCTCCTTGGCGAGTTCGGCGGTCGCCTTTTCCAGTTCGGCCTGCTTGGCGGCGAGCCGGGCCTCGACCGCGGCCTGGCGCTGGCGCAGCTTCGAGACTTCGCCGATCATCGAGTCGATCGCCGCGTTCTGTTCGGCGATCGTCGCCGAGAGAGAGCTCCGGCTGGCTCGCACGTGGGCGAGCTTGCCCTGCGTGCTCTGCAGCTGGGACTGGAGACCCTTGGCCGGAGCGCTGGCGTCGGAGACGGCCAGCGCGCAGAGCGCTGCCAGCAGCAACGCCGCCAGCAACAGGGACCCCCGCCGGGTCGCGCTCGGATGTGTGTGAGAGAAGAAAGCCCGCATCGATCCCCGCCCTGGCTCCTCCCCTCAGGAGGCGTTGGCAGGGGGCGCGCAGGCTAGCGAAATCGCCGAAAAAATGTTAGGAGTTGCTAATAACCTGCAACTTCGGTTGCAGCTCAGGCGAGCAGCTTCGCCTTCGCCTTGTCGAACTCCTCGCTGGAGATTGCGCCCTTCTCCTTCAGGTCGTTGAGCTTGTGCAGCTCATCGGCCGGCGAGCTGTGGGCCTGCTCCTGGATGTAGGCGTCCATGTGGTGTTTGGCCTCGGCCTGGGCCTTCAGCGCCCGTTCGCGCATGCCGCTGCCGCGGGCGATCAGGTAGATCAGCGCGGTCAGGAACGGGATGAAGACGAGGAACAGCACCCAGGCGGCCTTCCCCCCGCCGGACAGCTCGTGGTCGCGGAAGAGGTCGGAGAGGATCGTGATCAGGATCCAGATCCAGATCACGAAGAAGAAGATCTCGAGAGCGAGCAGAAGCGCGTCACCCAAACTGAAGTTGGCGAGCAGCATTTTGCGGCGTCCTTTCGGTTTGTGAACGAGGAAGGCGGCACGACGCCGCGCTCGGGTGCTCCTAGCCTACGACGATCTTGCCGTGCATGAAAGGGTGGATATTGCAGTGGTAGGGAAAGGTCCCCTTCTGCGTGAAGCGCACCGCCGCCGAATGGCCGGGCTTGATGTGGCCGGTGTTGAAGAGCCCGGCGTGGGTCGCCGTATGCGCGATGTGGGCCGAGTTGGAGAAGACGACCGTCGTCCCCTGCCCGATGCTGAGCGTCGGCGGGTGGTACCTGAAGTGGTTGATGTCGACGCCGACCGAGCCCTTGCTCGCCGTCGCCGTCCCGCTGGTTGAGGCCGGCGCCGCCTGACTCGCGACCAGGGCCAGCGCCACCGCTGCGACAAGGGCGATCGCCTTCATCGGCCGGTTTTACGGAGGGAGGCTCGGCGGGGTTCAAAGGCGCTGGGAGAAGAGCACCGCGGCGACCGAGGTCGCGAGGTTGAGGCTGGAGACGCCGGGGCGCATCGGGATGCCGAGGCGCGCGTCGGCGCGGTCGAGCAACGCGGCGCTGAGCCCGTGGCGCTCGGTGCCGAAGGCGAGCACGGCGCG
>DATMRN010000164.1:0-3116 GCA_035566275.1 Solirubrobacterales bacterium
GAAGGAGCCGGGCGACCGGCCCGCCGTGGTGAGCCTGGTCCGCACCGAGGCCCGCCTCTACCCGGTCGGCCGCCTCGACGCCGACTCGACCGGCCTGCTGCTGCTGACCAACGACGGCGAGCTGGCCAACCGCCTTACCCATCCGCGCTACGAAGTGACGAAGGCCTACCGTGCCGAGCTGCGCCGCCCGCCCTCCGACGCCGACCTGCGGCGGCTGGCGGGCGGGGTGGAGCTGGAGGACGGGCTCACCGGGCCGGCCGAGGTGCGCCGCCTCGGCAAGCGCGAGATCGAGATCGTCCTGCGCGAAGGGCGCAACCGCCAGGTCCGCCGCATGGTCGAGGCGGTGGGCAACAGGGTGGTCGCGCTGCGCCGTGTCCGCTTCGGCCCGATCGAGCTGGGTGGGCTGTCCGCGGGGGAGGCGCGCCGCCTCTCCGGCGAGGAGGTCTCGCGGCTCTGGGAAGATTCGCGATCGTGAATTCGAGCGCGGGAGAACAGCGACTCTTCGCCGTGCGCGGCGCCGCGCAGGCGGAGGCCAACGAGGCCGGCGCGATCCTCGCCGCCACCGAGGAGCTGATGCGCGAGCTGCTCGAGCGCAACGACCTGGCGCCGGAGGCGATGGTCAGCTGCCTGTTCACGGCCACCGGCGACCTCGACGCCGAGTTCCCCGCCGTCGCCGCCCGCAACCTCGGGCTCGACTCGGTGCCGCTGCTCTGCGGCCGGGAGATCGCCGTTCCCGGAGCGATGCCGCGGGTGATCCGGGCGATGGTCCACTTCTACGCGCCGGCCGGCCACATCCCGGCTCATGCCTACCTGGGCGCGACCCAAGAGCTGCGTTCAGATCTTCACGCGGCACAATAGGTCGTGTGAGCGCGGCAGCGACCGAACGTCCATGTCTGATTCTTCGTGAGGGAGCGAAGCGGGAACATTGATGTCATGACCGTCACCTTCGCCGAAAAGCTCGCCCGCATGCCGGGCTACCAGGCCGGCGTGCCGACCGGGCAGGCACCGGAGGCGATCGCCTCCGGCGGCATCGCCCAGCTGGCCTCCAACGAGTCGCCGTTCCCGCCCCACCCGAAGGTGGTCGAGGCGATCCAGGGCGCCGCCGGGGCGATGAACCGCTACCCGGACCCCGACGCCACCCTGCTGCGCGGCCGCCTCGCCGAGCGCTTCGAGACCGAGCCCGGCCGGATCGTCGTCGGCAACGGCTCCTGCGAGATCCTGCTCGCCGCCGCCGAGGCGCTCTGCGAGCCCGGCGACGAGATCCTCTACGCCTGGCCCGCCTTCTCCATGTACCCCTACCTGCCGGCGCTGACCGGGGCGCGCGAGATGCGGGTGCCGCTTGCCGAGGGCGACTTCCACGACCTCGAGGCGATGGCGGCCGAGGTGACCGCCGCCACCCAGCTGCTGCTGATCTGCAACCCCAACAACCCGACCGGCACGCATCTGCCGGCGGCGGAGGTCGCCGCCTTCTGCGAGCGAATCCCGGCCCATGTCACGATCGCCCTCGACGAGGCCTACGTCGAGTTCCAGACCGACGACGATCCCGACGCGACCGTCGACCTGCTTGCCGACTTCCCCAACCTGGTCGTCCTGCGCACCTTCAGCAAGTGCTATGGCCTCGCCGGGCTGCGGGTCGGCTACGCGATCGGCTCGGCCAGGTTCCGCGCCGCCGTCGACGCGGTGCGCCAACCCTTCAGCGTCAACGCCCTCGCTCAGGCGGCCGGCGCCGAGGCGATCCTCCACCAGGATGACGTAGCCCGCCGGGTGGAGACCACGATCGCCGAGCGCATCCGGGTCGAGGAGGCGCTGCGCGCGATGGGCCTGGCCACCGCCGACACCCAGGCCAACTTCTCCTGGATCCACCTGGGAGAAGCCGACGAGGCCGAGGTCGTGGCCGGCCTGGCCGAGCGCCAGGTGGCGGTCCGTCCGGGCACCCCCCTCGGCGACCCCGGCCACATCCGGGTCACCTACGGCGCCCCCGCCGAGGACGACCGCTTCCTTGCCGCTCTCGGTGAGCTCCTCGCCTGACACGGCCCGCCACCTAAAGTTAAGCCGGAACCTCCGGCTTTACGAAAGGCAGCGGTAGGCAGATGGCGATCGGAACGAACAAAGAGGCCACGCGCGATCTCGTTCGCGACCAGCGGATCGACCGCATCGTCGAGCTGGTCTCGCCGGCGTCGCTGCTGGGCGGCCTGCCGCTCGGCGAGGAGCGGGCGAAGGCGGTGGTGCGCGGGCGCGAAGAGGTCGTCGCGGTGCTCGACGGCAGCGACGATCGCCTGCTGGTCGTGGTCGGCCCCTGCAGCGTCCACGACGTCGCCGCGGCCCTCGACTACGGCCAGCGCCTCGCCGAGCAGGCGAGGGAGCTGAGCGACGACCTGCTGGTCGCGATGCGCGTCTACTTCGAGAAGCCGCGCACCACGACCGGCTGGAAGGGGCTGATCAACGACCCCCACCTCGACGGCTCCGGCGACGTCAACGCCGGCCTGCGCATCGCCCGCACGCTGCTGCTGGAGGTGCTCGACCTCGGGCTGCCGGCCGGCTGCGAGTTCCTCGACCCGATCACGCCGCAGTACATCTCCGACGCGGTCGCCTGGGGGGCGATCGGCGCCCGCACGACCGAGAGCCAGATCCACCGCCAGCTCGGCTCCGGCCTCTCGATGCCGATCGGCTTCAAGAACCGCACCGACGGCAACGTCCAGGTGGCGGTCGACGCGGTCCGCGCCGCCGCCGCGCCGCACGCCTTCGCCGGCATCGACGACAGCGGCGCGCCGGCGATCCTGCACACGACCGGCAACCCCGACGGCCACGTCATCCTGCGCGGCGGCCGCGGCGCGCCCAACCACGGCATCGAAGGAGTCGAGGGCGCGCTGGCGATGCTCCACGCCGCCGGGCTGCCCGAGCGGGTGGTGGTCGACGCCTCCCACGACAACAGCGGCAAGGACCCCGAGCGCCAGGCCGACGCGGCCGGCGAGATCGCCGACCAGATCGCCGACGGCAGCGAGGCGATCGTCGGCGTGATGCTCGAGTCCTTCCTGGTCGGGGGCCGCCAGGACCTCGAGGACGGCACGCCGCTCACCTACGGCCAGTCGATAACCGACGCCTGCATGGACTGGGAG
>DATMRN010000165.1:0-8959 GCA_035566275.1 Solirubrobacterales bacterium
AGCGGCGTCGTGGTCGGAATTCTCAACAGCTACGACCGCTTCGGCGCCTTCGCGATCTCGCCGCTGTTCTGGAACCTGACGATCATCGTCGTGCTGGTCCTGCTGATCCCCGCCTTCCACGGCAACGACCGCATCTACGCCTACGCGATCGCCATCCTCGCCGGCACCCTGATCCAGCTCCTGATCCCTGTTTGGGACCTGCGCCACACGCCGTTCAAGTTCAACTGGAGCTTCGAGTGGCGCCACCCGGGGGTGCGCCGCGTCCTGCTGCTGATGCTGCCGGTGACGATCAGCCTCGGGCTGATCAACTTCAACCTGCTGATCAACAGCTTCTTCGGCAGCCTCGTCTCCAACCAGGCGCCGGCGGCGATCGACAAGGCGTTCCGCATCTACCAGCTGCCGCAGGGGATCTTCTCGGTGGCGATTGCCACGGTCCTCTTCCCGACCCTGGCCCGCTTCGCCAACCGCGGCGAGATCGGCAACCTGCGCGCCACGATGGCAAACGGGATGCGCCAGATCCTCTTCGTCCTGCTGCCCGCCGCCGCCGCCATCCTCGCCCTCTCGGACCCGATGATCCGCCTCGTCTACCAGCGCGGCGCCTTCGACCCGGCCCAGACCGCCCTCGTCGCCACCGCTCTCTTCTGGTTCGCCTTCTCGCTGCCCACCAACGGCCTCTACCTGCTCCAGACCCGCACCTTCTTCAGCCTCCAGCGGCCGTGGATGGCGACCGGCATCGCCGGCCTGGACCTTGTCGTCTCCACCCTGGCGGCGCTGGCTCTCTACAAGCCGTTCGGGGTGGGCGGGATCGTCGCCGGCACCGGCATCGGGACGACCGCGGCCGCGGTCGTCCAGGCGGTGGTCCTGCGCCACGAGTTCGGCGGGCTGGAGCTGGACAGGCTGCTCTCGACGACGCTGCGGATCACGGTCGCCTCGGCGGGGCTGGCCGCGGTCGGCTATGGCGTCTGGGTTCTGCTCGACCATGCGCTCGGGCGTGGCCTGATCGCCCAGATCGTCTCGCTCGGCAGTGGCCTCGGCGCGGGCGCCCTGACCTACCTCGCCCTCGCCAAGCTCCTTCGCATCGCCGAGCTGGAGCAGATAACGCGACTCCTGCGACGCCGCTAGATGCTCGGCGTCGGACACTACCTTCTGGGCGTCGCCGAGCTGGTGGTTCTCGCCGGGTTCGCCACGCTAGGAGCCAACCGGGCGCTCGCTCGCCTGCTTCCCACCTTCGAGGGGCCGCCTGCCTGGCTCGCGACCGCGGTCGTCGCTCTCGCGATCCTGATCTGGGTCGCCGAGTTGCTCGGGACCTTCGGTGCCTTTGAGGCCTTGCCTTTTCTGCTCTGCGTGGTCGTGGTCGGGCTTGCGACGTGGGCGCTCCTCCCGCGGGTGGCGTCGGGGGTCGGATGGACGCGCCCGAAGGCTGTGGAGGGCAAGGCCCGAGCCCTCGGCCCGAAACCGTCCCAGCGCCCGGAGCAGCGCGTAGGGCGCGTCCAGGCGACCCCCGACGACAGGACCCGCGGGCCGAGCGTCGACGTCCCTACCCTGATCGCCCTCGCGATCGCTGTAGCCGCGGTCGTGCATTTTGCCGCGGGGGTGAGGCTACGGCTGAGCACGGGGATGACCGGGTTCGATTCGACTTGGTACCACGGGCCGTTCGCCGTGGGTTTCTTCCAGAGCGGCGATACGTGGAGCCTGCACTTCATCGCCCCGCAGTTCCTGGCTTGGTTCTACCCGGCGAACTCGGAAATCTTCCACGCAATCGGGATGCTGGCGTTCGGCAGAGACATCCTCTCTCCGCTGCTGAACCTCGGTTGGTTCGTGGGGTGCCTGTTCGCTGTTTGGTGCATCGGACGTCCGTTCAAGGTCGCTCCGGTTTCGCTTACGTTGGGTGCGATCGCGCTGAGCGTCCCGGCGCTGGCCGACCAGGCCGGTGAGGCTCGCAACGACATCGTCGGGCTCTTCTTCTTACTTGCTGCTGTTGCGGTTGCCGTAAACGCTTGGGAGGCCCGGTCGGATCGAGTGCTTCCAACGGGCGCCTTGATCGTCGTGGGATTGGCGGTCGGACTCGCGGCGGGGACCAAGCTCAATTTCCTGCTGCCGGCGGCGGCGCTGGTGGTCGGGCTCGTCGCCATCGCCCCCAAAGGTGGGAGATGGCGTGCCCTCGCTGCGTCCGGCCTGCCTGCGCTGGCCGGCGGTGGCTACTGGTACCTGCGCAACCTCGTCCACACAGGCAACCCGTTGCCTTGGGTGCACCGCCTGGGGCCGTTCTCGTTGCCAGCCCCGGGGCAGGGACTCGGCGGCCGCGAAACCCACAGCGTCTTCGGCTACCTGACCGACAGCTCGATCTGGTCGGGCTGGTTCCTGCCAGGCCTTCACCACGGGCTTGGTCTCCTCTGGCCGCTGCTCGGCGCTCTGGCCCTCTTCGGCCTCCTCCTCTGTCTGGGCCGGGGCGCGAGCCCGCTGTTGCGAGTGGTCGGGCTCACCGGCCTCGCGGTGGTGGCTGCCTGGCTGCTCGCACCGACCTCAGCCTCGGGCCCGGCTGGAATGCCCCGCGGCTTCGAGTCGGGACTGCGCTACCTGGCGCCGGCGCTGATACT
Organism: Solirubrobacterales bacterium; assembly: GCA_035566275.1. Taxonomy (GTDB): domain Bacteria; phylum Actinomycetota; class Thermoleophilia; order Solirubrobacterales; family 70-9; genus DATMRN01. Next base: position 2,598 of record DATMRN010000165.1, read on the forward strand.
CGGCCTGGCGCTGCTGCCTGTGACGCCACCGTTGCGCAACCGCTTACAGAGCTGGGTAGGAGGGGGGCAGTCCAAGACGCCGCGTGCCTCCGACGTGAGCCACGGCCCGGCAATCGGGTTGCCACCGCGAGGGATCCTCGCCGCAGCCACTGCCTTTGTCCTCCTGGTCGGGATCGCGGCCGGCTACCCCATCCAGCGCCACTACCTCGAAAACCGCTACGCAAACCCCCAATTCACCACCCCGGGCCTGAACGCAGCCTTCAAATGGTCCAGTGCGATCTCCAACGCCCGCATAGCCACCACCAGCACCCGCCAGTACCCCCTATACGGCACCGACCTCTCCAACCAAGTCCAATACGTAGGCCTACCCACCCCCCACGGCGGCTTCATAGCCCCACCAACCTGCCGCACCTGGCGCCGACTCCTAAACGCCGGCCACTACGACTACGTCGTAGCCAGCCGCGACCGCATCGAACCCCACAAACCCACCTACCCGTCCACAGCCCACTGGACCGAAGGTCCCTCCACAACCGTCGTCCTGCGCAAGCCACCCACAGTGGTCTTTCGCCTCACAGGTCCGCTAGATCCCGCGGCGTGCCCGTAATCCGCTCCTCCAGCGGGTGGCGTCGGGGGTCGAATGGCACGCCCGAAGGCTGTGGAGGGCAAGGCCCGAGCCCTTCACCCGAAACCGTCCCGGTGCCCGGAGCAGCGCGTAGGGCGCTGCCAGGCGACCCCCGACGACAGGACCCGCGGGCCGAGCGCATTCGTGCATCAAGTGTCGGCCGAGTGGCCCCGCCATACTGCGGCACGCCGATGGACCACATCCGCAACTTCTCGATCATCGCCCACATAGACCACGGCAAGTCGACCCTCGCCGACCGCATCCTCGAGGTCACCGGAGCGGTCGACCCGAAGAAGATGCGCGCCCAGGTGCTCGACTCGATGGACCTCGAGCGCGAGCGCGGGATCACGATCAAGGCGCAGGCGGTGAGGGTCGAGTACCGGGCCTCCGACGGGCAGACCTACCACCTGCACCTGATCGACACGCCCGGCCACGTCGACTTCTCCTACGAGGTCTCGCGCAGCCTCGCCGCCTGCGAGGGGGCGCTGCTGGTCGTTGACGCCGCCCAGGGGGTCGAGGCCCAGACCGTCGCCAACACCTACCTGGCGGTCGAGAACGGGCTGGAGCTGATCCCGGTGATCAACAAGGTCGACCTGCCGGGGGCCGAGCCGGAGCGGGTCGCCGGCGAGATCGCCGACCTGCTCGGCGGCGACCCGGGGGAGGTGCTGCGGATCTCGGCCAAGACCGGAGAGGGCGTGGTCGAGGTGCTGGAGGCGATCGTCGCCCGCATCCCGGCGCCCAAGGGCGAGCCCGAGGCGCCGGCCCGGGCGCTGATCTTCGACTCCGAGTTCGACCAGTACCGCGGCGTGATCGCCTACGTGCGGATGGTTGACGGCGCCTTCCGCAAGCGCGAGCGCATCCTCGCGATGCAGAACGGCACCGAGGCGGACATCGACGACATCGGCTTCTTCCGGCCGGCGATGACCGGGGTGCAGGGAATGGAGGCGGGTGACGTCGGCTACGTGATCACCGGGATCAAGGACGTCGCCAAGCTGCGGGTCGGCGACACGCTGACCGCCCTCCAGCACCCCGCCTCCGAGCCGCTGGAGGGCTACCGCGAGGTGAGGCCGATGGTCTTCTGCGGGCTCTTCCCGATCGACACCGACCGCTACACCGACCTCCGCGACGCGCTCGACAAGCTCGCCCTCAACGACGCCGCCCTCTCCTATGAGCCGGAGACCTCCGAGGCACTCGGCTTCGGCTTTCGCTGCGGCTTCCTCGGCCTCCTGCACATGGAGATCGTCCGCGAGCGGCTGGAGCGCGAGTACGACCTGGAGCTGCTGGCGACGACCCCGAACGTCCGCTACGAGGTCAAGCTGAACGGAGGCGGGACGGTCGAGGTCCACAGCCCCACCGAGCTGCCCGACCCGGGCTCGATCGAGGCGATCGACGAGCCCTACATCCGGGCGACGATCATCGCCCCGTCCGAGCACGTCGGCGCCGTGATGGAGCTCTGTCAGGGGCGTCGCGGCGCCCACGTCGACATGCACTACCTGAGCCCCCAGCGGGTGCAGATCCGCTACGACCTGCCGCTGGCCGAGATCGTCCTCGACTTCTTCGACCTGCTCAAGTCCTCGACCCGCGGCTATGCCTCGCTCGACTACGAGCCGATCGGCAATCGCCCCGGAGACCTGGTCAAGGTCGACATCCTGCTCGCCGGCGACAAGGTCGACGCCCTCTCGATCATCGTCCACCGCGACTTCGCCTACGAGCAGGGCAAGCGGCTGGTCGAGCGGCTGCGCAAGACGATCCCCCGCCAGCTCTTCGACATTCCCGTGCAGGCGGCGGTCGGCTCGCGGGTGCTGGCGCGCGAGACGGTCAAGGCGCTGCGCAAGGACGTCACCGCGAAGCTCTACGGCGGCGACGTCACCCGCAAGCAGAAGCTGCTGAAGAAGCAGAAAGCGGGCAAGAAGCGGATGAAGCAGGTGGGCCGCGTCGAGGTTCCCCAGGAGGCGTTCCTGGCGGTGTTGGAGATCGACGAGTAGATAGGGTCTCCGCCCATGGCGATCAAGACAGATGCTGTTGGCAAGGAGTGGCCCGGCGTCACCTACCAGGTGGGGCGGGAGAAGATCAAGGAGTACGCGAACGCGCTGGGGATCGACAACCCGGTGCACCTCGACGTCGAGGCGGCGCGCGCGGCCGGCTTCCGCGACGTGGTGGCGCCGCCGATGTTCGCGGTCGTCTACAGCGGCCGGGCGATGGCGCCGGTCATGTTCGACCCCGAGGTCGGGATGAACTTCGCGACGATGGTGCACGGCGGCCAGGAGTTCGAGTGGGGCAAGCCGGCCTGCTCGGGCGACGAGATCACCACCACGCCGAAGTGCCTGGAGATCTACGAGAAGGATGGCAAGGGCTTTTACGTCTTCGAGTCGGTGTCCGTCAACCAGGACGGCGAGCAGGTCGTGCGGGCCGTCTGGACCAACATCGTCAGGGGGGTATGAGGTGGCCGAGCTGAACGTGGGGGATCAGATCCCTGGGTTGAAGGTGACCCCGGACAAGTACCTGCCGCATCGCTACGCGGGCGCCTCTGGGGACTTCAACCCGATCCACATCGACCCCGAGTTCGCCAAGGCGGTCGGCCTGCCCGGCACGATCCTGCATGGCCTCTACATGATGGGCCTCGTCGCCCGGGCCGCTACGGACGTCGCCGGAGGCGACCCGAGGTCGCTGAAGCGCCTCTCGGTCCAGTTCCGAGGCATGGGGGCCCCGGAGACGGAGATCGCCGTCTCGGGCACGGTCAAGTCGGTCGAGGGCGACCGGGTCGTGATCGACACGGTTGCGGCGCAGGGCGAGAACCAGACGATTCGAAACGCGGAAGCCGAGATTCGGCTTTAGTCGGCAAGGCGGGGCCGGGTGGCCTCCGGCGGAGACCGTACGCACCATAGAGGTGCAGGGGTGGAAGCGTTGTCGCTCCCAAAGTCTCCGGCGGAGGCCACCCGGCCCCGCTTCTAGACTTCAGTGATGCTCTCCGCGCGGCAAGAGTTGATTTTGCGCTTGGTTGTCGATTCGTATCTCGGGTCGGCTAAGCCCGTGGCGTCGAAGGAGATTGCCGAGGAGCCCGAGGTTGAGTGGGGAGCTTCTACGGTTCGAGCGGAGCTGGCTGCGCTTGAGGAGGCGGGGTATTTGACGCATCCGCACACTTCGGCCGGTCGTGTGCCGACCGATGCCGGCTACCGGCGCTATGTCGACATGCTGGTCGAGTCGGGGGCGCCGGGGATCGGAGCCGGGGTGGAGTTGGAGCTGTCGCGGCTGCGGCGCGAGGTCGACGATGCGATGCGGGAGACGACGACCGTGCTGGCCCAGGTCACCGACCTGATGGCCCTGGCCACCGCACCGCCCCTCGGCGAAACGCTCTACATGCACGGCGTCGCGCGGCTCCTCTCCGAGGCTCACTTCGCGGACCTGCCGAGGGTCGACGAGCTGATGGCCGCCCTGGAGGGCCGCGCCGACGTGCTCGGGATGCTGCACTCCACCCTGGGGGAACGCTCGGTCTTCTGCTGGATCGGCGGTGAGAACCCGCAGCCGGAGCTGCGCTCGGTCAGCGTTGTGGGGGCCAACTACGGCCTGGGGCACCGCAACCTGGGCTCTGTCGGGGTGGTCGGGCCGTTGCGGATGGACTACGCGACGGCAATCGCTTCGGTCCAAGGCGCCGCCCGCGAGCTGTCGCGTTACTTCGAGACCGTCTACGACGGCTGACCTCGAATGCCGCGCGACTACTACGACGTCCTCGGCGTCGATCGGGACGCCTCCGAGGCCGAGGTGAAGAAGGCGTTCCGCCGCCTCGCCCGCGAGCTGCACCCCGACGTCAACGATCACGACCCCGCGGCGGAGGAGAAGTTCAAGTCGGCCGCCGAGGCATACGAGGTCCTCTCCGACGCGGAGCGCCGCCGGGTCTATGACGCCTACGGGGCCGAGGGGCTGCGATCCGGTGGCTTCCCACCCGGCGGATTCGGCTCGGTCGAGGACATCTTCCAGGCCTTCTTCGGAGGCGGCGGGTTCGGCTTCGAAGTGCGCCGCGGCCCGATGCGCGGTCAGGACCTGATGCACGTGGTCGAGCTGTCGGCGGTAGAGGCGATGCTCGGCAAGACGGTCAAGGTCCCGAGCCACGAGGGCGAGCGGGAGATCGAGCTGCCGGCCGGTATCCAGCACGGCGCCCAGTACGCGCTGCGCGGCCACGGCCTGCCCGGCTCGAACGGCGGCCCGCCCGGCGACATGCGGATCGTCGTCCACGTGATCGTCCCCACCAACCTCTCCGAGGAGCAGCGTGAGCTCGCCGAACAGCTGGGGGAGACGATCGAGTCGCATAACTTCAAGTCACAGCGCGAGGAGGGGTTCTTCTCGCGCGTCCGCCGAGCCTTCGATTGATCCGGTTGGCGGTGAGGTGTAGGCCTGAGCAGGCCGATCTGGTTCTGGCGGAGCTGACCGTGCTGGCTCCGAACGGGGTCGAGGAGGAGCGGGGACCGGGGTACGTCGAGTACGCGATCTACGGCGGCGAGGGGGAGGTGCCGGAATTGGGGGTGATCGGGGCGGCGACCGGCGAGGGGTTGGTCGAGGTGAGCGCGACCGAGGTGCCCGATGACTGGGCCGACCGCTGGCAGGACTTCCACGAGCCGCTCCTGGTCGGCGGGCGGCTGTGGCTGCGGCCGTCCTGGGAGGAGCCGCGCGAGGGCGCGATCGACCTCGTCGTCGACCCCGGCCGCGCCTTCGGCACCGGCGCCCACCCGACCACCCGCCTCTGCCTGGAGTACCTGCTCGAGCTTGCCGATGCCGGCGAGGTGCATGGCGCGCTCACAGATCTCGGCACCGGATCCGGCATCCTCGCGATCGCCGCCGCCAAGCTCGGTTGGGACCCCGTGCGGGCTTACGACCACGAGCCTCCAGCGATCGAGGCGGCGGCATCGAACGCCGAGGCCAACGGAGTCTCGATCGAGCTGGAGCGAATCAACCTGCGCGAGCATCTCCCTGCTCTCGCCCCCACGACGGTAGCCAACCTAACCGCCCCGATCCTCCGCTCGATCGCCGCCCAGCTGCGAGGGGGCCGGGGGAGGACTCGGCGGAGCCTCCCCGCTGTTGCTCCGCCGAGTCCTCCCCCGGCCCCCACCACCCTCATCTGCTCCGGCCTGCTCCCCTCCGAGCTAAACGAGGTAGCCGTTGCCTTCGCCGCCGCCGGCCTCACCGAGGCAGACCGTCGTCTCGAGGGCGACTGGGCGGCGCTGATGCTCCGCCGCCGCTGACCAGCCGCCGCCGGGTGGAATATGTTTCGCGCCGATGCTCGCGACCATCACCGGCTTCAGCATCGGCCTCTTCGTCCACGTGCTCGCGGTCGTGCTCGCTTTCGGGCCGACCTTCGGCTACGGGATCTTCATCGGCGTCGCCGAACAGAATGCCCCGCGCAGCATCCCGGCGGTGCTCAAAGGGATCCAGCAGACCGACCGCTTCCTGGTTCGGCCGGGACTGATCGTCGTTCTCCTCGCCGGCATCTACATGCTGATCGACGGGCACATCAGCGCCAGCCAGTCCTGGGTCAGCGTCGGCTTCGTCGCGATCGTCGTCTTGTTCGGGATGGTGCACGGCTTCTTCCGGCCCAACGTGGAGAGGGCGCTGGAGCTGTCGGAGCGCGACCTCGCCGCGGGTGACACCTTCGGCGCCGAATACGCCGCCGTCTCCAAGAAGCTTGCGACCGGTGGCAAAATCGCCGGCGCGATCGTCGCGATCACGATCTTCTTCATGGTCGTCCAGC
>DATMRN010000166.1:0-2123 GCA_035566275.1 Solirubrobacterales bacterium
CCAGCGCATCGTCGTCTCCCTCGGCACCAGCCTCGCCTTCTCCACCACTGGGCCCCACGCGGCCGTGATCAGCGTCGGCGAGGAGGAGATCGGCCGCAGCCGCTTCTACGTGCGCGAGGTCCCGCAGGAGATGACCCCGCCGGAGCTTCTGCAGTAGTGGACGACGGGCCTGAGCTGTTCCTGATCGATGGGAACTCGCTCGCCTATAGGGCGTATTTCGCGCTGCCGGAGTCGATTGGGACGAGCGATGGGCGGCCCACCAATGCGATCTACGGGCTGGCTTCGATGCTGGTCAAAATCATCGCCGAGCACAAGCCCGCCGGGGTGGTGGTCGCCTGGGACGCGGGGATGTCGGGGCGGGAGGTCGCCTACGACCTCTACAAGGCGCAGCGACCGTCGCGGCCCGACCTCTTGAGGGAGCAGTGGCCACACCTGATGCCGCTGGTCGAGGCCTTCGGCTACGCCAACGTCAGGGTCGATGGGTACGAGGCCGACGACGTGATCGCCTCCCTGGTTCGCCAGGCACGGGAGCAGGGGATCCCGGTGATGGTCGTCACCGGCGATCGCGACGCCTACCAGCTGGTCGGCGACGGGGTGCGGGTGATGAGCACCTCGCGTGGGATCACCGAGACCAAGGTCTACGACCGCGAGGCCGTGATCGAGCGCTACGGGGTGCCGCCGGAGCTGGTCACCGACCTGATGGGGCTGCGGGGGGACACCTCGGACAACATCCCCGGTGTCCCGGGGATCGGCGAGAAGACCGCGACGCAGCTGTTGCAGGAGTTCGGTTCGCTGGAGGCGGTGCTGGCGAACGTCGACAAGGTCTCCGGCGCGAAACGCAAGCAGAACTTGGTCGAGCACGCCGACGACGCCCGCCTCTCCAAGCAGCTGGCGACGCTCCAGGACGAGATCGAGACCGGGGTCGACCTGGCCGAGGCGATGGGCTCCGAGCCCGACCGCGGCGCCCTGCGCGACTTCATGCGCGAATTCGAGCTGCGGGCCGTGCTCGAGCGGCTCGAGGAAGCGCTGCCCGACGACGCGGCGCTGCCCGGCCGCAGCGTCGAGACCGAGCTGGAGGTGGAGGCGATGGAGGGGACGCCTGCCGACTTGGGCGAGGGCCCGGTCGCGCTGGCGATCGACGGTGGGCGCTGGGCCGGCTCGGACGGGGAGCGGGTCGTCACCGGGGAGTCGACGCTGGACGAGCTCGCCGTCGCGCTCGGCGGCCGCCCGCTCGTCGCCCACGACGCCAAGTCCCTCGGTGGCGGCCGCCACGGGCTGCTCGCCGCCGCGGCCCGCGAGGGAGTCGAGCTGGAGCTGGGCCACGACACGCTGCTCGCCGCCTACCTGCTGGAGCCCCAGCGTCGCACCTACGAGCTGACCGAGCTGGCCGCCGACGCCGGGATCGGCCTCGCCGAGGGCGCCGCCGCCGGCGGGGCGCCCGAGGACGGCCAGCTCTCGCTCGACGAGGAGGGCGAGGCCGGCCTCGACCCGACCGAGGAGGCGCGGCTGGTGGCGGCGCTGGCCGACGTCCAGCGACCGCGCGTCGAGGAGCTGGGCCTGGAGCCGCTGCTGGGCGAGGTCGAGCTGCCGCTCGTCCAGGTGCTGGCGGCGATGGAGCGCGAGGGTCTGAAGCTGGACGCCGAGCGCCTGGCCGAGGTCGGCGCCGGCTTCGGCGAGCGCATCGCCACCCTCGAAAAGGAGATCTACGCGCTGGCCGAGGAGGAGTTCACGATCGGCTCGCCGCAGCAGGTCGGCCGCGTCCTCTTCGAGAAGCTCGAGCTGACCCGCAAGCGGCGAGGCAAAACCGGCTACTCCACCGACGCCCGCGTCCTCGCCCAGATCCGCGACGAGCACCCGATCGTCGAGAAGATCGAGGCCTGGCGCGAGCTGACCAAGCTGAAGAACACCTACCTCGACTCGCTGCCGGAGCTGATCGACCCCAACACTGGCCGCATCCACACCACCTTCAACCAGACGACGGCGGCGACCGGCCGCCTCTCCAGCACCAACCCCAACCTCCAGAACATCCCGATCCGCACCGAGATCGGCCGCCCGGTGCGCGCCTGCTTCGTCGCCGAGCGCGGCGCCCGGCTGCTCTCCGCCGACTACAGCCAGGTCGAGCT
>DATMRN010000167.1:0-3237 GCA_035566275.1 Solirubrobacterales bacterium
CGGCGATGCTGATCCCGCCGACCCTGACCGCGAGGCTCTCCGGCCGCAGCCGCGCCCCCTCGCACTCGGGGCAGGGCTGCTCGGCCATGTAGCCCTCGATCCGCTCGCGGTTGGTCTCGGAGTCGGTCTCCTCGTAGCGGCGCTGCAGGTTGTTGACGATTCCCTCGAAGCGGACCCTGTAGGAGCGGCGGCGGCCGAAGCGGTTGGTGTAGGTGACCTGGTGGCGGTCCTCGCCGGTGCCGTAGAGGAAGATCTCACGCTCGGACTTCTTCAGCTTCGACCAGGGCTTGCCGGCATCGACCCCGTACTCCTCGGCGACGGCGGCGATCAGCCGCCTCCAGTAGGCGGTGATACCGCGGTTCCACGGCTGCAGGGCGCCCTCGCCCAGCGAGAGGGTCGGGTCGGGGACGACCAGCTCGGGATCGATCACCCGCTGGAAGCCGAGCCCGTGGCAGCGCTCACAGGCGCCGTGCGGTGAGTTGAAGGAGAAGATCCGCGGCTCCAGCTCGGGGATCGAGGTGCCGCAGCTGAGGCAGGCGAACTGCTCGGAGAAGATCAGCGGCTCGGCCGAGTCGCCGTCCCCCATCATCTCGATTTCCACCAGCCCCCCCGCGAGCGCGGCCGCGGCCTCGACCGACTCCGACAGACGCCGCCGCAGGTCGGGCTTCATCACCAACCGGTCGACCACCACCGAGATGTCGTGTTTGAACTTCTTGTCGAGGACGATCTCCTCGTCGAGCCGGCGCAGCTCGCCGTCGACCTTGGCCCGCGAGTAGCCCTCGAGGCGCATCTGCTCGAGCAGCCTCCCGTACTCGCCTTTGCGACCGCGCACGACCGGCGCCATCACCATGAACCTGGCGCCCTCCTCCAGGGTCATCAGCCGGTCGGCGATCTGCTCCTGGGACTGGCCGGCGATCGGCTCGCCGCAGGTGGGGCAGTGAGGCACGCCGATCCGCGCCCAGAGCAGGCGCAGATAGTCATAGATCTCGGTCACCGTGCCGACCGTCGAGCGCGGGTTGCGCGAGGTCGTCTTCTGGTCGATCGAGATCGCCGGCGAGAGGCCCTCGATCGAGTCGACGTCGGGCTTCTCCATCAGGCCGAGGAACTGGCGCGCGTAGGCGGAGAGCGACTCGACGTAGCGGCGCTGGCCCTCGGCGTAGATCGTGTCGAAGGCGAGGCTCGACTTGCCCGAGCCCGAGAGCCCGGTGATAACGATCAGCGCGTCCCGAGGCAACTCGACGTCGACGCCCTTGAGGTTGTGCTCGCGGGCGCCGGAGATGACGATTCGGTCAGAGGCAGGCACGACCGGTCGATTCTACGCACTCGAACAGACGTTCCCCTAAAGTCCCCGCAACGTGCGGGCTCCCCAACCTCATCGAATCTCCATAGGGGGCGAAACCGGCCAAGTTCGCGCTTTGTCTCGGTATGCGCGACAAAGCGCGAACTCACGGGCCGGTTGCCGATCTTGCCGAACGGCAGCACGGGGTCGTCTCGGCTCGACAGCTCGCCGAGCTCGGCTATTCGCGAGCGGCAATCTCACGCCAAGCTGTTGCCGGCCGTTTGCACCTGGTCCACCGCGGCGTCTATGCAGTCGGACACGCAGCCCTTTCGCGACAGGGGCAGTGCCTCGCCGCTGTTCTCTCGTGCGGAGAAGATGCGCTGCTGAGCCACCGCTCCGCCGCCTGGCTCTGGGGACTCACGGCGAAATGGGAACAGGTTGTTGACGTTACGGTAGCGGTACCCCGACACACTCGCCCAACAATACGCCTGCACAGCGCACGGCTCGCGTCCGCGGATTCGGACTCGTCGGAATGGATCCCTGTCACCGCAGTGCCGCGGACGCTTCTGGATTTTGCCGCGGCCGAGCCGCGCTTTCTTCGTCGCACTCTCGATCGCGCCGAGCGTTTCGGCTTGCTGGATCTCCTGGCAATCGACGCGCTACTGGCACGGAGCGTCGGCCGCCGGGGTGTGGACCGGCTACGCCAGGCGCTGGATATCTATCGGAGCCCCACTTTCACCCGCTCCGGCCTCGAGCGCCGATTCTTGGAGCTTGTCTCCGATGCTGGGCTGCCCCGGCCTTCCACCAATCTCTTCGTCGAGGGATACGAGCTCGATGCGTACTGGCCGGCAGAGCGTTTTGCCGTCGAACTCGACACCTACGACTACCACGGAGGCCATGCCGCCTTCGAGGCGGACCGGCTGCGGCAGGAAGAGCTGAAGTTGGCCGGTATAGAGATGACCCGGATCACCGGCATCCGAATCGCTCGAGAACCCAAAGCCGTAACAGATCGCCTCCACCGGCTCCTAGCACAGCGCCGACACGATCTCAGCCGCGAGAGATAGCCGATCTCACCGACGAGTTCGCGTTTTGTCTCGCATACCGTGACAAAACGCGAACTCGGCCCTAGGCCCCGGCCCGCATCCCGTCGAGGTCGCGGCGCAGCTCCTTGAGCTCGTCGCGGATGCGGCCCGCCTCCTCGAAGCGGAGGTCGTCGGCGGCGGCGAGCATCTCCTCCTCGAGGGCGACGATCGTGCGCTCCAGCTCCTCGGGGTCGGCGAAGTCCTCGCTGCGCTTGCCGCGCCTTTTGCGCGGCGCCCGGTCCTCCATCGCCAGGAACTCGGTCATCTCGGAGATGCCCTTGCGAACCGTCTCCGGGGTGATCCCGTGCTCTTCGTTGTAGGCGACCTGGATCGCGCGGCGGCGGTCGGTCTCGCCGATCGCGGATCGCATCGAGTCGGTCTCACGGTCGGCGTACATCAGCACCCGCCCGTTGACGTTGCGGGCAGCACGGCCGATCGTCTGCACCAGGCTGGTCTCGCCGCGAAGGAACCCCTCCTTGTCGGCGTCCAGGATCGCGACCAGCGAGACCTCGGGCAGGTCGAGCCCCTCGCGCAGCAGGTTGACTCCGACCAGCACGTCGTACTCGCCCAGTCGCAGGTCGCGGACGATCTGGATCCGCTCCAGGGTGTCGACCTCGGAGTGCAGGTAGCGGACCCTGATCCCGTACTCGAGCAGGTAGCCGGTCAGGTCCTCGGCCATCTTCTTGGTCAGCGTCGTCACCAGGACCCGCTCGTTGCGCTCGGCGCGGGCGCGGACCTCGTTCATGAGGTCGTCGATCTGGTTGCGGGTCGCGCGCACCTCGACGGCCGGATCGACGATTCCGGTCGGGCGCACGATCTGCTCGACGATCCGCCCCGAGCGGGTGCGCTCCCACTCGCCGGGCGTGGCCGAGACGA
>DATMRN010000168.1:0-7154 GCA_035566275.1 Solirubrobacterales bacterium
GGCCGCCTTCACCCAGGAAGAGTGTCGGTTTCGTGTAATGGTGGTCGACGTACTGGGTCTCCTGCGCCCGGCCGAGCAGCACCGCCAGCAACAGCACAGACCCGGCGGCCAGCGCGACCATCCCTCGGCTTACCTGCCCGCGCGCCCGCAGCAGGCCGAGGCCGGCCGGCGCCCAGACCAGGGCCAGGGTGAGGAAGACAGTGCCGACGATGTAGCCCGAGTACCAGTGCCGCGTGGACAGGGCCGTGACCGCGTAGAGAACGGTGAGAAAGATCAGCGTCTGCCGGGCCCGCTTGTCGGGAGAACGCAACGGTCGCGCGATCGGGAGCATCACCAGCGCCAGTACGAGGCCCGGCATCAGGTAGCGCGTGTTGGTGAAGAACCCGGTCGGCGAACCCTCCCGGCCGGCCGCGGTGAGCGGGGTGAAGATGTAGACGACGGCGGTCAGCAGGGCCGCGACGGACAGGACCCGCAGGATCACGTTGCGGGAGCGGAAGGCGATGTAGAGCACCGCGGCGACGGCCATGATCAGGATCAGGGGGAAGAGCGGGCCGAGCGCGCTGTCGAGTTGCGGGAAGAACCACTTGCGATAGATGGTCGGTTCGAAGAGGTAGTGCGCCACAGCGAAGCGCGGCCGCGGGTCAAGCGGCATCTGTTCCGGCCGCGGCAGGTGCAGCGGCCCCCAGCCGATCTGCGGGATCGGATTGCCGCCGGACTTGACCGCCGCCCGCACGTACCAGTAGCCGCCCACCACGAACATCGAGAGCCCCATCACCCAGGCGGTCGTCAGGCGCCGTCCCCTGCCGCTGAAGAGGACCACGCCGACGGCGATCGCCGCGACCGGGATCAGGAAGGTGAGCTTGACCGAGGCCGCCAGGCCGGCGGCGACGCCGGCGACGATCAGCGGGCCCTTGTCGAGCAGCGGCGCGTCGCGCTCCGGGGTGTCCTGCACCGCCCCCTCGACCGGGGCGCGGCGCTGGTGGCCGTTGATCAGGAACGCCGCGAAGGCGATCAGGAAGGCGAGCCCCATGATGTCGTTGCGCCCCTCCCCCGGCTGGGTCGCGATCATCACCCCCGAGTCGAGGACCAGCGCCGCGGCGATCAGCGTCGCCGGGCCGACCTTGTAGGGGCGGCCGACGCACCAGGCGGCGAGCAGGGCGATCGTCAGCCAGGCGAGGTTGATCAGCGGCGAGAGCCAGTCGCTCTTGAAGAGGACGATCGCGGTGGCGTGGATCAGCTCGGAGCTCTGCGGGTAGAACCAGGCGGCGAGGCGCAGCGGGTCGGTGAAGAGCAGGTGGACGGTCGAGTGTTCCTGCGCCATCCTCGCCGCTAACGGCATGTGGTACCAGGTGGTGTCGCCGCCGAACATCCCCTGGTCGAGGCTGAGCTGCGCCGGGAAGGTCCACTCCGCGACGGTGAAGGAGGCGACGCCCAACGCGATCCAGAGGGCGACTTTCTGCACCTGCGGGGCGGCGATCGGGTGGGCGTCGCGGGGCGCCTGGCGCCAGCCGAGGAGCGCCGCCAGCAGCCCGATCGCGATGCAGAGGACGACGATCCAGCCGAGCCGCAGGATGCTGAGCGTGCCGAGCAGCTCGAGCGAGACGACCAGCAGCGCGACGGCGATCGTCAGGTCGGCGAGGCGGGCGAGGGCGCCGGAGAACTCGGGCACGATCCAGCGTCGCAGCCAGTAGCCGCCGAGTCCGACCGCGGCGAGGATGCCGATCACGGCGAAGCTGCCGCCGATGTAGGAGCCGAGGGAGGGGGTCACCGGCGCGAGATGCTAGTCGGCGCGCCGGGTGAGAAGCTAAGAGGCCGGGGTGGGGATGCGGCAGGAGACCCCGGTGCCGACCAGGCCGCAGTAGCCGTTCGGCACCTTGTCCAGGTACTGCTGGTGGTGGTCCTCGGCGTAGTAGAAGGGCCCGGCGGGCTCGACCTCGGTGGTGATCGGCTCGTGGCCGGCGCTCCGCAGCGCCTCGTCATAGGCCTTCAGCCCCACCTCCGCCATCGCCTTCTGCGAGTCGTCGGCAAAGTAGATGCCGGAGCGATACTGGGTGCCGACGTCGTTGCCCTGGCGCATTCCCTGGGTCGGGTCGTGCTCCTCGAAGAAGACCTCGAGCAGGTGGGCGTAGGCGATCTTCGCCGGGTCGAAGGCGACCAGCACCGTCTCGGCGTGCCCGGTCCTGCCGGAGCACACCCCCTCGTAGGTCGGGTTGGGAGTGATCCCGTTCATGTAGCCGACCGCGGTCGTGTAGACGCCGTCCAGCTCCCAGAACAGCCGCTCGGCCCCCCAGAAGCAGCCAAGCGCGAAGTAGGCGGTCTCGATGCCCTCGGGGAAGGGAGGCTTCAGCGGCGTGTCGAGGACGGCGTGACGCACTGGGAAAGAGCCTAGCGCTGATGTAACGTGGGACCCATCGGCTGCCTCGTCGTCCTCTTCGCCTTCCTCTCGCCACGGCTCGCCCTCTTCGTGCTGTGGATCTTCACCGACCTGCTCAGCCGCGCCTTCGAGAGCTGGTTCGTCCCCTTCCTAGGCTTCTTCCTGCTGCCCTGGACGACCCTCGCCTACGCGGCGATGTGGAGCTCGTCCAACGGCGTCAAGGGCTTCGAGTGGTTCATCGTCGCCCTCGCCTTCCTGATCGACCTCGGCTCCTACGCCCGGGAGGGCCAGCGGCGAGCCGTGAGGGCCTAAGAAGGATAGGCGACCCGGACGTGGGCCTTGCCGACGACGATGAACGGCCGCTCGATCACCTTGCCCGTGTCCAGCGCGGTGATCTCGACATCGGTCAGCGGGATGAACTCGAGGTCGTCGCGGTTGAGGGAGTCTGAGAACCTGCTCTTGTAGCCCTCCGGCGGCAGGGTCACGTCGCCGACGATCAGCTGCCGGTCTGTTTCGAACACCGCCCGCTCAGCCCGACGCTCGATCTGATCTCCCTCGTTCATACATGCGACTATCGACCCCGAGTCGGATAAACCCAACCGGACAATCGTCCAAAAGCCAATCGGGGCGCCCGGATTTGAACCGGGGACCTCGGCCACCCAAAGGCCGCGCGCTACCAGGCTGCGCCACGCCCCGAAGCGCCCAGTCTAGAGCCGTCCCGGGGCCAGGGCTGAGACGGCGTGGCGGCAACCGCTAGCTTTCTCGGCGATGGCCGACGTTCGCCCGTTCAGCGCTCTGCACTATGACCTCGACGTGGTCGGCTCGCTTCAGGACGTTGCGGCTCCGCCCTATGACGTGATCGACGTTGCGCAGCGGGCGGAGCTGCTGGAGCGCTCGCCGTATAACGCGGTGGCGATCGACCTGCCGAAACCGTATGGCGCGAGCGGGCCGCAGGAGACCGATGACGATCCTTACGCGAGGGCCGCGGAGACGATCGAGGCCTGGCGCGAGGCGGGCGCTCTGGTCGACGACCCCGAGCCGGCGATCTGGGCGCTGGAGCAGGACTACACGGCTCCCGATGGCTCCACTCACACCCGCCACGGAATCCTCGTCCGGGTTCGGGTCGAGGATTACGGCGCCGGCAAGGTCCGCCCCCACGAGCGGACGCTGCCGGGCCCCAAGAAAGACCGGCTCGACCTGACCCGGGCCACCCGCCACAACCTCTCGCCGATCTTCTCGCTGAGCACCGAGGACGCCTGGCCGCTGGTCGAGCCCGCGATCCAGAGCGAGCCCTGGGGCGAGGTGACCGACGACAGCGGCACCGTCAACCGCGTCTGGCGGATCGGCGACCGGGCGATCCACGCGGCGGTGACGGAGCGCCTCGCAGACGCCGAGCTGCTGATCGCCGACGGCCACCACCGTTACGAGACCGCCCGCGCCTACCGCGACGAGATCGGCGGCGAGGGCCCGCACGACTACACGCTGATGGCGTTGACCGGGCTCGACGACCCGGGGCTGACGGTCTACCCCACCCACCGCCTCCTCTCCGGCTTCGCCGACGACCCCGAGCGCCAGCGGCGCCTCGGCAACGGACTGCGCGAGCTGTTCGACGTGACCGAGATCGAGATCGACGAGATCGACCCCGCGGGCGAGGAGGGGGTCGGCGTCTTCGGCGTCTTCGACTCCTTCCACAAGCGCGCCTTCAGGCTGCGACTGAAGGACGTCGCAGAGCTGGACCGGCTGCTCGAGGGCAGGCCCGAGGCCTACCGGCGCCTCGACTCGGCGATCCTGGAGACGCTGGTGCTGAAGGGGCTGGTGGGAATGACCGAGGACGACATCGCCGCCAAACGAGGGATCGGCTACGCCAAGAGCGTCCCCGACTCGCTGGCGCTGCTCGAGAACGGCGCCTACGACGTCGCCTTCATCCTCCGGCCGGTGCCGGTCGCCCAGGTCCGCACCGTCGCCGAGGCCGACGAGAACATGCCGCCGAAGTCGACCTACTTCTTCCCGAAGGTGATGACCGGGCTGGTCTTCAACCCGGTCGGCTGAGGCCGCGGGCGTAGGATCGGGCCGTGGCCAAGATCTACACCAAGAAGGGCGACGACGGCTCTACCTCGCTCTGGTACGGCGGGCGCGTTCCCAAGCACCACGGCCGTACCGAGGCCTACGGCTCACTCGACGAGGCCTGCGCGGAGCTGGGCGTCGCCCGCGCGCTCTGCGGCCCCGGCAAGGGCGAGCTGGCAGCCGACATCCTCCGGCTCCAGGACGACCTCTTCGTCGCCGGCGCCGAGTTGGCGACCGCGCCGGAGGCGGCGGAGCGGCTCGAAGACGGCATCAGCCGCACCACCGAGGCGATGGTCGCGGAGCTCGAGGAGCGGATCGACCTCTACATGTCCCAGGTCGAGCTGCCGCCGCAGTTCGTGATCCCCGGCGGCAACCGACTCTCCGCCCAGCTCGACGTCGCGCGGACCGCGATCCGCCGGGCCGAGCGCCACATCACCGCCCTCAACGAGGCAGGCGAGCTGACCGGCGAGATGGTGATCCACTTCGTCAACCGCGCCTCCGACCTCGCCTATGCGATGGCCCGCTTCGCCGACGTCGACGACCCGGCGCTATTCCAGGGCCGGCGCAAGGCGCAACCCGAGTGAAGGTCGTCTCCACCGTCTCCGATCGGGTCGAGCCGCTTTAGATGGACCTCGGGCTGGCCGGACGCAGCTGCGCGGTGACCGGCGCCAGTCGCGGGATCGGCCGCGAGACGTCGCGACTGCTCTGCGCCGAGGGCGCCAACGTGCTGCTGGTCGCGCGCAGCGAGGCCCTGCTGGTGGAGGCTGCCGAGGAGGCAGGCGCCGCGGGGGTCGAGACAGGTGGGCGGGCCGACCACCTCATCCTCGACGTCACCGCCGAGGACGCCGGCGAGCGGATGCTGGCGGCGGCGACCGAGCGCTTCGGCGGCCTCGACGTCCTCGTCAACAACGCCGGCGTCGCCGGCTGGCGCGACCTCGACGACGTCCCCGACGAGGACTGGCGCGCCCAGTACGAGCTGAGCGTGATGGCGCCGCTGCGGGCGATGCGCGCCGCCGCCCCGCCGATGGCCGAGAGTGGATGGGGCCGGGTCGTCAACGTCTGTTCGACCGCCGGCAAGCGGCCCTCGGCGGCGATGCCGGAGTACTCGGTGGCAAAGGCAGCGGAGCTGTCCCTCTCGCGCCTCTTCGCCGACCGCTACGCGAAGAGCGGCGTCCTCGTCAACGCGATCTGCCCCGGCCCGGTCGAATCGGGGATGTGGATGGAGCCGGGCGGCTTGCTCGACCAGTCCAGGGAGATGACGGGGGCGGCGAGCCGCGAGGAGGCGCTGGAGACTGCCGCGTCGAAGCGCCCGATCGGCCGGCTTGCCAAGGTCGGCGAGATCGCCGCGGCGATCGTCTTCCTCTGCTCCGAGCGCGCCTCCTACGTCAGCGGCGCCGCCTGGTCGGTGGACGGCGGCACCGTCCAGGTAATTATTTGAGGCGTGAGCCTGTCGACGCGGCTGTCCTACTGCCACTGTACGGCTGGCCGGAAGAGCCGGGGCTCGTCTTCACCGAGCGCAGGGCGGACCTGCGCCGCCATGCGGGAGAGATCTCGTTTCCGGGAGGACGTCGGGACGCGGGAGACGCCGACTTGGCGGCGACGGCGCTGCGCGAGGCCTACGAGGAGATCGCCCTCGACCCGGCATCGGTCGAGCTGAGCGGCAGCCTGCCCACCACGTCGACTTTCGTCACCGGCTACCGCATTCACCCGTTCATCGGGCTGATACCGCACCCCGCAGAGCTGTCGCTCGAACCCAACCCGGCCGAGGTGGAGACCGTCTTGACCTTCTCGCTCGACCGCTTACGGGAGACCTATGAGATTCGTCGCCTCGTCCGTCGCGGCGTCCCCATCCACACCCCGACATTCGAGGTTGAAGGCCAGCTGATCTGGGGCGCCACCGCACGGATCCTCGGCGACCTGCTCGACCGCCTCGGCTAGACCTTCTCGGGCTGAGGAACAATGCGAATGTAGGGGCGCGGCTCCTCCCAGCCCTCCGGGTAGATCTCCTTTGCCTGGTCGTTGGTGACCGAGCCGGCGATGATCACGTCGTCGCCCTGCTGCCATTGGGCTGGAGTTGCGACTTTGTGCTTGGCCGTGAGCTGGAGAGAGTCGACCACGCGCAGAACCTCGTCGAAGTTGCGCCCGGTCGTCATCGGATAGACGAGGATGAGTTTGATCTTCTTGTCGGGACCGATGACGAAGACGTTGCGCACTGTCTGGTTGTCGGCGGGCGTGCGGTCCGCGGCGTCGCCGGAGACGTCCGCCGGCAGCATCCCGTAGAGCTTGGAGACGTGGAAGTCGGCGTCGCTGATGATCGGGTAGTTCGGTGCCGTGCCCTGGGTCGCCTCGATGTCTCTTGCCCACTCCTCGTGCTTGTCGAGCGGGTCGACCGAGAGCCCGATGATCTTCACGTTGCGCTTCTCGAACTCAGGCTGGATGCTCGCCATGTAGCCGAGCTCCGTCGTGCAGACCGGCGTGAAGTCTTTCGGGTGTGAGAACAGCACCGCCCAGGAGTCGCCGATCCAGTCGTGGAACTTGATCGGGCCCTCGGTCGTGCTGGCCTCGAAATCGGGTGCTACGTC
Organism: Solirubrobacterales bacterium; assembly: GCA_035566275.1. Classification (GTDB taxonomy): domain Bacteria; phylum Actinomycetota; class Thermoleophilia; order Solirubrobacterales; family 70-9; genus DATMRN01. Next base: position 7,021 of record DATMRN010000168.1, read on the forward strand.
ACCAAGTTGCAGTGCCATCGGGCCGCTCCTCTCGAGAAGTCGCTGTCAGGATTTCCCTGAATTCCTATCCGAGTTTAGCTATATCGATTCGCCGACTGGCGGACCAGGTCCAGGGTGGCCGTGAGCGCGGTCTC
>DATMRN010000169.1:0-7500 GCA_035566275.1 Solirubrobacterales bacterium
GGGACAGAGCTGCCAGGGGGAGGGGCCAGATCAGGTACCAGGGGAGTAGCCAGGAGGTTGCGAGGAGGAGGCCGAGGGAGGACCAGGCTGCTGCGCGCAGCCAGTCGTTGCCTCTGTAGGTCCAAGCTAGGAGGTAGGCGATCAGGGCTGCGTAGAGGGTTAGGGCTCCGACTCTGGCTGGGCCCTTGCCGGCGCCGGCGATGCGGGCGAAGGTCGTTGGGATGCTGAGGTGGCTGGTGTGGCTCTGGTTCTCGCCTGCTAGGCCGATTGCGTTTAGCCAGTTCCAGCCGAAGGCCAGGTGGGCTGCTGCGACTGTCGCCGCGAGTGCGGCCAGGGCTCCGATCAGGAAACGAGGGCGTCGGGCCGATCCGAGGAGGGCGAAGGGGGCTGCGAACGCGGTTGAGACCTTGATTGCGAACGCTGCCACCAGGGCTGCGCCGCCGGAGACCTCGCGGTTGGAGAGGACGGCTGCGACTCCGATCATTACGAGCAGCATCGCCAGGGCGTCGTTGTGGGGGCCGCCCACTACGTGGACTAGTACTAGTGGGTTTAGGGCTACGAAGGCCGCGGCGCGGAGCGGGTCTATGCCGCGGGACGGGGCGAGGCGGGCGCAGATGGCCGCGAGGCCCAGCACGGAGGCGGCCGCGATTCCCTTCAGCGCCCAGACCGCCGCGGAGACCGGCAACCAGGCGAGCGGGTAGGTCGCCAAGGTGAAGAGGGGGCCGTAGGCGCTGGGGGTGTGGGGCCAGGTGACGTGGGCGAAGGCCGGGTCGGCCGGCGCCGCGGCGGGCCCGCGGAGGTAGGGATCGATGCCGTGCAGGACGCCGAGCCGGGCGTAGTCGACGTAGCTGTAGACGTCGTGGGAGAGCAGCGGCGGGGTCAGCGCGAAGCCGATCACCGCCACCGCGATCACGCCCCAGACGACCCGCCGCCCCAGCGCCGGCGCGGCCGCCAGGACGCCAAGGTAGGCAAGGAAGCCGGCCCAGATCAGGGCGTAGGCCGCGCCCGGCGAGATGCTCAGCTAACCGCTCCCGGCTTTGCCGCCGGTGGGTGCGCCGGCGCCGAGCCCCGCCCCCCCGCCGCCGCCCCCGGAGGGCGCGGGCGCGGGTTCGGGGGGCAGTGGCGGCGGCGCGGGGGCGGGTTTCTGTCCCACGCCGGGTGCATAGGCATTGGGGTTGTAGCCGCCGACCGCGGCGCTCCCCGGTGGCGGCGCGCCTCCCCTGCCACCGCCCCTGGCACCGGAGGACGAGCCGGCGGAGCCCGGCGCCGAGGCGGTGAACTGGCCGAAGAACGGCGCCCATTCGATCCGCTGGGAGGGCACGCTGATTTCCTCGCAGGGCACCCCCGCGTTGGAGTAGAGCGAGTTCCAGATTTCCGCCGGGAAGGTGCCCCCGAAGACGGTGATCCCGTGGACACTGGTCATCGCGATGTCGTTGGACTGCGGGTAGCCGACCCAGACCGCGGTCGCCAGGTTGGGCTGGTAGCCCGAGAACCAGGCGTCGGTGTAGTTGTCGGTCGTCCCGGTCTTGCCGGCCTGCCCGGCGCAGCCGGTGTAGGCCGCGGTGCCGGTGCCTTCGGTGATGTTGTCATGCAGCAGGCGGGTCACTTGGTAGGCGACCGCCTTGGAGATGACCCGCCGGGGGTCGGCCGCTTCGGGATGGTCCACCCGCCCATCGGGGAAGACGACCCTGCGGATCGCGACCGGGTTGTGGTGGATGCCGCCCGAGGCGAGCGTCGCGTAGGCGTCGGTCAGCTCCAGCGGCGAGACGCCGAGCCGCAGCCCGCCGATCCCCTCCGCCGGGATCCCGTCGAGGTGCGTCGTGATCCCCATCGACTTCGCCGTCGCCGCCACGTTCGCGGGCCCGACGTCGAGGTCGAGCTGGGCGAACACCGTGTTGTCGGAGGTGACAGTCGCCTGCTTCAGGTTGATCCTCCCCTGGTAGCCCAGATCGGCGGTGTGCACGGTCCAGTGCCCCCACCTGGGCAGGTTGAGGTTGAGCGGCTTGGACGTGTAATAAGTGGTGTAGGGGTCGACCCCCTGCTTCAGTGCCGTGGTCAGGACAAAGGCCTTGAAGGCCGACCCCGGCTGGCGGTGGCCCTGCGCCGCGAGGTTGAACTGGCTCCGGCTGTAGTTGGAGCTGGAGGCCATCGCCCTGATTTCGCCACTGCGCGGGTCGATCGAGACCAGCGCCGAGGAGGGGTCGGTCGGGTAGGGGAGGGTGGAGCGCATCGCTTCCAGCCCGACTCGCTGCAGCTTGGGATCGATCGTCGTGTAAACCTTCAGCCCGCCTTTGCGTACGGTGTTGACGCCGTACTTCGCGATCAGCTTGTTCTCCACGTAGTCGAAAAAATAGGGCTGGCGGTGCGTGAAGTAACTGTTGGAGAGGTTCAGCTCGAGACCGCGCCGCTCGGCCGCCGCCGCCCGGGCGTGGGAGACGAAGCCGAGCTTCGCCATCTTTCCCAGCACCTCGTTGCGGCGGGCCAGCGCTTCGCGCGGGTTGAGGATCGGGTTGTATTCCGACGGCGCCTGCGGCAGCCCGGCCAGCAGCGCCGCCTGCTCCAGGGTCAGCTTCCAGACCGGCTTGGAGAAGTAGATCTCCGAGGCGGCCTGCACCCCCACCGCGGTGCTGCCTTCGACAGTCCCGTAGGAGGCGATGTTCAGGTACTGGCCGAGGATCTCGCGCTTGGAGTGGTGCTGGGTGTACTCGATCGCCAGCTTCGCTTCGACGATCTTGCGTTCGAGGTTGCGGGCGGGGTGGCTGATGCAGAGGTTGCGGACCAGCTGCTGGGTGATCGTCGAGCCGCCCTCGACCGCCTTGCCGGCTTCGAGGTCCTTGAGCGCCGCCCGCACGATGCCTTCGGGGTCGACGCCGCCGTGCTGGTAGAAGCGCTGGTCCTCGATCGCCACCGTCGCCAACTGCACGCTCCGCGGTATGCGGTCGATCGAGACCGGCGTGTGCGCCTCTTCGGAGACGATCGCCCCGAGCTTGCTGCCGTCACCGGCGTAGAGGATCGAGTTGCCGCCCCTGTCGATCGGCTTGCAGGAGGCGAGGGAGGGCGCCTTGGCGGCGACGTCGAGCACCCAGGAGGTGACGGCGACGACCGCGATCGCGGCCACGGCGAGGGCGGCCATACCCGCGATCAGCAGCTTCCCACGGGCGCCGCCACGGCGCCTCTGACGTCGGCGACTGCGCTGCGTCATCGGGGACAGGGTACTTCCGCTCGGCCGCTCTTCAGGCTTGCGTGTCCCCGGTCGAGTGGTTGTGGACGATCCCGTCGACCAGCATCTGGTTGGGGATGACGACGGCGCTGCCGTCGCCGGGGTCGACGTAGGTGTAGGAAAGGGTGATGTCGGTGACCCGGCCTTCGATTTCTTCGAAGCCGATCCGGTCGCCGATCCTGATCGGCTGGGTGACCGCGAGCTGCACCCCGGCGACCATGTTGGCGATCGTGTGCTGGGCGGCGAAGCCGATGATCAGCCCGATCACCGCGGTCGAGGCGAGGATGCCCGTCGCCAGCCGCTTCAGCTCGGTGAACTGGCTGAGCGCGATCGCCGCGAGGACGAGGAGGGCGGCGACCAGGAGCAGCCGCCGCAGGATGCGCAGGCGCGTCTTTGTGGACCTGGAGACCTGTGAGACTTGCGGCGCGATGGTCGCCAACTTAGCCGCAGAAGGAGTCGGGTGCCCCTCCCCGCTCGCCTGTTTCGGTGGGGCGTGACCGGCTGGCCGCGGATGGATTGCCGAAAGGGCGCAAAACGCGGGGAGGGGCACCCGACTCCCTTTCCCTATTCGAATTGGGGGGCTAAGACCGCCATCTTCGGGGTGCTGCTGGCGCTCGGGACGGGAATTGTGCTGGGGATTCCGGCGGTCCTCGTCGACCACCCGAAGAGCGGGGACCTGAGCACCTGGGCGAACGTCGTGGTGCAGCTCGCGACCGCGGTCGGGTTCGTGATGGCGCCGATGATCGTCGCGGCGCGGCGGGGGGCGTCGTTCCGCGAGGCCCTGGCGCGCCTGGGCGTGCGCCGGTTCCGCCCCTCGGCGCTGAAGTGGATGGCCGCGGCGATCGGCTTCTACCTCTTCGCCGCCTTCGCCTACGCGGCGCTGATCGGCGAACCCCACCAGAAGGACATCGCCAAGGGCTTCGGCGCGATCCCGATCCAGGTCATCCTGATCGTCTTCGCGGCCCCGGTCAGCGAGGAGGTTTGCTTCCGCGGGATGCTCTTCGGCGGCCTCCGAGAGCGCCTGCCGCGGATCGGCGCCGCCCTGCTCAGCGCCCTCATCTTCGGCGGCCTCCACGCGATAACCGGAATAAGCGCCGTCCCCCCACTGATCGTCTTCGGCTTCGTCCTCGCCCTGCTCTACGAGAAAACCGGCTCGATAATCCCCGGAATCCTCCTGCACATGCTGAACAATTCTGTCGCCCTGTTGGGCCAGTAGCATCCCGGCGATGAGCCGCCGCCTTGTCCCTGGATTTGTGCTCGCCGCGCTGCTCATCCCGCCCGCCGCCGCGTCTGCCGCGCCTGCGCCGGTGCCGAGCGCGACGGTGACTATTCGGGTTGGGCACCTGCACGGGGGGAAGGCGCCGATCTACGGCACCGTGCCGGTTATCGGCTCGATCGAGCCGTTCTTCCCCGGCCAAAAGGTCGCCGTCACCTTCTACCTCAACTCCCACAAGCTCCTCACCAGGACCGTGGGCGTGCGCCGGGCGAGCGGCGAAGCCGGCGCCTTCCGTGCCGGCATCGTCGTCCGCAAGGACGGCAAGTACGCCGCTGCCGCCAGTTATGCCGCGAGCAAGGAACTCGGCGGCGACACCACCGTCCGCAAGAGCTGGAGGGTCAGCTTCCCCTCGCTGCATTCGGGGGAGTGCGCCAACGTCGTCAAGGGCTTCAAAGGCGCCCTGGCGAAGATGGGCTACGCCTCCGGCGGCGGCTCCTGCTTCAACGGCCGGCTCGGTCGCGAGGTGCTCGCCTACCGCAAGGTGAACGGGATGTCGCGGACCGAACGCGCCGCCGGGGCGCTGGTCAAGGACGCCTTCGGCGGCCGCGGCGGCTACCGCGTTCGCTACCCCAACGCCGGCGAGCACGCCGAGGTGTCGCTCGCCAAGCAGGTGCTCGTCCTCGCCAAGGGCGACAAGCCGTTCGCGATCTACCCGGTCTCGACCGGCAAGCCCTCGACCCCGACCATCACCGGCCACTACCACTTCTACCTGCGCTCGCCGGGTTACAACTCCGAGGGCATGTACTACTCCTTCTACTGGCACAACGGCTACGCCGTCCACGGTTACGCGGAAGTCCCCAACTACCCCGCCAGCCACGGCTGCGTCCGCACCTTCATCGCCGACCAGCCCCGCATCTACTATCAGCTGAACCAGGGCGAGAGCATCTTTGTCTTCTGAGCCATGATCGGCGAGCGGACACTGCGCGCCGTCCTCGTCGTGGTCGCCGCCTACCACGTCGTCACCGGCGCCCTGGCGCTGATCGCGCCGGACACGTTCTTCGAACAGATCGGGCACTACGGGGTCGAGAACAGCCACTACGTGGGGGACGTGGGGGCGTTCATCATCGCCTTCGGCGTCGCGGTGGGGATCTCCGTGGTGCGGCCGTCCTGGCGGGCGCCGATCCTCTGGCTGGGAGTGCTCTGGTACGGGTTCCACGCGCTCAACCACGCCTTCGACACCGGCGAAGCCAAGAGCGAGGCGCGCGGCTGGGGCGACACGGTCGCGCTCGCCTTCGGCGCGGTGGGCGCGGTGTGGCTCGCGAGGGTCTCTGAACGGATCAACCGCGAAAACGGCTTGGAAGGAGATCCGGGATGAAGGTATTCGTCGCGGGCGCCGGCGGGGTGATCGGTCGCCCGCTGGTCCGCCGGCTCGTCGCGGCCGGGCACGAGGTGACCGGGACGACCCGGCGCGAGGAGCGCGCCGAGGAGATCCGCGCCGCCGGCGCGACGGCGATCGTCTGCGACGCCTTCGACGCTGCCGCGCTCGAGACCGCGGTGAGGGAGGCGGCGCCCGAGGTGGTCGTCAACCAGCTCACCAGCCTGCCGCAGCGCTATGAGCCGCGCAAGGCGTCCTTCTATGAGGCGACCAACCGCGTTCGCCGCGAGGGCGGCCACAACCTGATCGAAGCGGCACGGGCGGCCGGCGCCCGCCGCCTCCTCACGCAGAGCATCTCCTTCCTCTACGCGCCGGAGGGCAGCTGGGTCAAGGACGAGGAGGCGCGCCCCTTTGACGATGCTCCCGGCCACTTCGGCCCCGCTGTGGCCGCGATGCTGGCGCACGAGCGCGAGGCGGTGGAGTCGCATGACTTCGACGGGCTGGTGCTGCGCTACGGGCAGTTCTACGGCCCGGGAACGTATTACGCGCCCGGCGGCCATCTCGGCCGCGAAGTGAACCGCCGCCGCTTCCCGGTCGTCGGCCCTGGCACCGGGACCTTCTCCTTCCTTCACGTCGAGGACGCGGCGGGCGCCACGGTCGCCGCCCTCGACCACGGCGCCCCGGGCATCTACAACGTCGTCGACGACGAGCCCGCCCCGCTGCGCGAGTGGCTGCCGGTCTATGCCGAGGCGCTCGGCGCCAAGCCACCCCGCCGCGTCCCCGTCTGGCTCGCCAAGCTGGTCGCCGGCAGCACCGTCGCGAAGACCGCGGTCGAGCTCCGCGGCGCCTCCAACGCCAAGGCAAAACGCGAGCTGGGCTGGCAACCCGGCTACCCGAGCTGGCGCCAGGGCTTCCGCGAAGCTCTCGCGTAGCGCCGTAGGATTGCGCCGTGCCCGACCTCGACGTCGCCAAGCGGACGCTGCTCGACGAGCTGCGCAAGCACTCGCTGGTTATCGGCGAGGTGACCCTGTCGAGCGGCATGCAAGCTCAGTACTACGTGGATGCGCGCCGCGCGCTGCTGCGTCCCGTCGGCTTCTGTGCCGCCGGCGAGTTGATCGCAGCGGCGGCGATTGACGCGGGCGCCACAGCGGTCGGTGGCCCGGTGATGGCGGCGATCCCGCTCGCCTGCGCAGCGATCGCCGTTCCCGGGGGCGCCGATCTGGTCGGCTTCTTCGTTCGCAAGGAGCGCAAGGAGCACGGCCTGCAGCGCTGGGTCGAGGGCCCGGTCGACCCCGGCGCCCGTTGCCTCGTGGTCGAGGACACGGTTACGACCGGCGGCTCCACGGTTGACGCGATCGAGCGGATTCGCGAGCAGGGTCTGGAGATCGCCGGCGTGCTCGCCGTCGTCGATCGCCTTGCCGGCGGCGGCAAGGCGATCGAAGCCGTCGCGGAAGCCCCCTACCGCGCCCTGGTTACGATCGAAGAGCTTTACCCCGACCGCCCCGACCGCGGCTGAAGGGCGCGAGTGCGGGCAGAGCGCCCCGGGCAGTGTCCGGTTCCACCACATAGGCGACACCTGTGTCAGGACATAGGAGACACCGAATGAGGGGAGCTCTCCTGTGGAAAAGGCGCGGTATCTGGTCGAGGCGCACGTGCTGGAGGGCCGCTCGGTCAGCGAGCTGGCGGCGG
>DATMRN010000170.1:0-3410 GCA_035566275.1 Solirubrobacterales bacterium
CGCCGCGGCGCTGGCGGCGATGGTCAAGGGGGCGACCCAGCCGTGTCAGAGCGCCAACGGCAGCTACCTGGAGCGCCAGGGACTGAGCGACTACGAGTCGCTGGGTTACATCCCCTTCGACGTCGACACCAACGCCCGCAACGCGAACTCGATTTACAGCAGCCCGGAAAGCGTCTGGGGGTCGGCCGCGACGACGCTCGAGTACGCGGTCGACGACTTCGCGATCGCCCAGTTCGCCGCCCGCGCCCGGGGCGACAGCTCCACCTACAGCACCTTCATGAACCGCTCCGCCACCTGGCGCCGGCTGTACGACCCGAGCAGCGGCCTGATCGAGCCCCGCTATGCAAGCGGCGAATTCCCCAACCCCTACAACAACCTCGAAGGGGGCGGGTTCGTCGAGGGCAACTCCTACCAGTACACGTGGATGGTGCCCCAGGACCCCGGCGGCCTCTTCCGCAAGATGGGCGGGCAGGCCAAGGCGGCCTCGAGGCTCGACTACTTCCTGCGCCAGCTGAACGGGAGCGTCGGCGGCACCCACACCGACCACGCGCTGCTCGGCAACGAGCCCACCCTGCAGACACCCTGGCTCTACGACTGGGCGCAGCGCCCCTACCGCACGCAGGAGGCGGTCCGCCGCGGACTCGCCCTCTACAGCACCGCACCTGACGGCTACCCCGGCAACGACGACCTCGGCACGATGTCCGCCTGGTACGTGTTCGGGGCGCTCGGCCTCTATCCGGAGGTTCCCGGCGTCGGGCTGCTTGCGGTCGGCAGCCCGCTGTTCGGGCGCGCCGTGATCAGCATGCCGCACCACCGGCAGACGCTGATCACCGCCACCGGCTACACGTTCACGAAGCCGAAGCCGCCGAAGGGCAAGAAGCACGGCAAGCCGCCGAAGCCGCGCAAAGTCGCCCTCAGCCCGGCGAGCGCTCCATACATACGCGGGATGCAGTTCAATGGCCACGCCTATGGCAAACCCTGGACCACCTACTGCGCCCTGGCCCGCGGCGGCAGCATCGCCTTCCAGCTCGGCCCTCAACCCAACCCCAAGTGGGGAGCCTCCTCCACTGCCGTTCCGCCCTCGTTCGGCCCGCACCGGCGAATGCCGAAAAATTCCTGCACGCCCTGAATGCGACCTCCGAGCGCTTTATCCTCGCTTTAGCTGCCCTTGAAGGCCACCTAAGCAACTCCGTCGAATCTCCAATCTCGTGGAAACCTCCGCAGCCACCGTTCCGGCTGCCGCAATCGGCACGGACACCAAGCGCACAGCGCCTGCTCACTCGACTGTCCTTTGGGCGGTCGCTGGGCTGACCGCGCTCGGCGTCGCGATCCGCTTCTCGACCCTGGGCCTCCAGAGCTATCACCACGACGAGGTGATCACCGCCGCCCGGGTCCTGCCGGGGAGCTTCGTCCACATGCTTCGAGAGGTCAAGCACAGCGAGTCCAATCCGCCCCTCTACTACGTGATCGCCTGGGGGTGGGCGAAGATGTTCGGCTTCGGGGAGGTGGGGCTGCGCTCCCTCTCGGCGTTGTTCGGGGCGGCCATCGTTCCCGTCGCCTACTTCATCGGCCGGGAGCTCTCGGGGAGGCGCGCCGGCTTGATCACCGCCGCGATCGTCGCCGTCAACCCGATGCTGATCTGGTACTCGCAGGAGGCGCGCTCCTATTCGCTCCTGGCCTTCTTCGCAGCGGTCTCCCTGCTCTTCTTCCTTCGCGCGCTGCGCACCGGCGACAACCGCGATCTCGCCCTCTGGTCGCTGGCGTCGATCGGTGCCCTGACCAGCCACTACTTCGCCGTGTTCCCGCTGGCGATCGAGGCCGTCTGGCTGCTGGTTGCCCTGCGAGCTTCCTGGCGCCGGGTTGCGGTGGCGGTCGGGGGCATCGCCGTGGTCGGGTTGGCCCTGATCCCGCTGGTGGCGGCGCAGGTCAACCCGCATCACATCGGCTGGATCGAACACAGCCCACTGCTCGGGCGCATCGGGGAAACCGCCGCCAGCTTCCTGATCGGCGAGACCGGCCACGTGATCGCCGAGCCGCCGCGAAATCAATACGCGGTCATCCCGGCGATCCTCGTCTTCGTCGCGCTCGCCCTGGTGGCGCTCCGCGGCACCCCGAAGGAGAAGCGCTCGGCCGGAATCGGCCTGATCGTCGGGGTGGGGTTCGTCGCGCTCTCCACGGCCGCCGCGCTCGCCGGCAAGGACTATCTCGTGGAGCGCAACCTGCTCCCCGCCCTGATCCCGCTCGCCGCCGCGGCGGGCGTCGGGTTCGCGACCGCCGGGGCGCGCCGGGTGGGGCTCGTCCTGGCGACCGTGCTGGTGGCGTACTGGGTCGCGTTCGACATCCACGTGGCCCAGACGCCCAACCTGCAGCGCCCCGACCTCCGCAAGCTCGCGCAGGAGCTGGGGCCGCCCGTTCGCCCGCGGGCGATAGTCACCTGGAAACTCGCGGCCGACCCGGTCGAGTTCTACCTGGACGATGGAGCTCAACCGATCTACAGCGGCAGGGCGCCGGTGCGCGAGGTCGACGTGATCGCCAAGCCGCGGGCGGCGGCCCGTCCGGTGCACCTGCCACCGGCCTTCCACGCCGTGAAGCGCCTCAGGTTCAATCGCCTTAGTCTTACGCGCTACATGGCGAAGCGGCCCCACCCAGTCCCCTACCACGTGCTGCGCGACATCCCCACCGGCTTCGCCCGCAACGCGGTGGTGATCGACGGTGAGCCCTCTCAGGCACATGTGCCGGGGCGGGTGGCGTTGAAGGCCGGGCCGCTGCACTCGTTCCAGCCGGCGATCGCGCGTCACCGGGTCCAGGTCTCCGCCAAGGCGTCGCGAGCGAAGCGCAAGGCTTTGCGATGAGCGCTTCCGAATTCGCATACCGGCTCGGCGCCGCCGCGCGCCAGCCCGCCAACTGGTGGCAGCTGCTCAAGTTCGGCATCGTCGGCGGCTCCGGCTACCTGATCAACCTCGCCGTCTTCGCCCTGCTGGTCGGCAACCTCGGCGTCCACCACACGGTCGCCGCTGTCGCCGCCTTCTGCGTCGCCGTCACCAACAACTTCCTCTGGAACCGCCACTGGACCTTTGGGCCGGGCGAAGCGCATCCGGCATTCCAGGCGGCTCGCTTTTTCGCGGTCAGCGCCGCCTCGCTGGCGATCAACCTCGTCGTCCTCGAGGCCCTGGTCGCGGGCGCCGAGATGGGCGACCTCTCCGCCCAGGCGATCGCCGTCGCGGTGGCGATGCCGTTCAACTTCCTCGGCAACAAGCTCTGGACCTTCGCCTGAGGCGCTGAGGGTAAACTGAGGCGCGTCCGCGCCCGTAGCTCAGTGGTCAACGGCTTCCGTAAGGGGGCCAAAGAGCATCGGTCTTTCCAACCGAAGGTCGTGGGTTCGATTCCCACCGGGCGCATGCGAAGGAGAT
>DATMRN010000171.1:0-4081 GCA_035566275.1 Solirubrobacterales bacterium
CCTCGGTCGGGATCCTGCCCTTCTACGGCCCCTTCGGCGACATCAAGGACACCGCCGGCTGCGAGACGCAGTTCCGCGCCGCCTTCCTGATGGGCTGCGTCGGCGCCTGGTCGCTGCACCCGGTCCAGATCGACATCGCGAAGAAGGTCTTCAGCCCGCCGCCGGATGAGGTCAGGTTCGCCAAGAAGGTCCTCGAGGCGATTCCCGACGGCCGCGGCGTCCACATGATCGACGGCAAGATGCAGGACGACGCGACCTGGAAGCAATGCAAGGTGATGGTCGAGCTGGCCGAGATGCTGGCCCAGAGGGACCCGGAGTTGGCGGAGGCTTACGGGCTCTAGCCCAGGCGCCGCTCCAGCGCTTCCAGCTGGGCCGAGATCTGCGGGGGGAGCTTGTCGCCGAACTTCGCGAGGTGCTCTTTCACCTGGGGGAGCTGCTCCTTGACCAGGTCGGCATCGACGTGGAGAAGCTCGCGCATCGCCTCCTCGGTGATGTTGAGGCCCTCGGTGTCGATCGCGCCCTCGGCCGGCAGCAGGCCGATCGGGGTCTCCACGGCTTCGGCGGCGTTCTCGCAGCGGCGGAATACCCACTCCAGGACGCGGCTGTTCTCGCCGAATCCGGGCCAGAGGAACTTGCCGTCGGCGTCTTTGCGGAACCAGTTGACGTAGAAGACGCGCGGCAGCTCGGCGCCCTCGCGCTCGCCGGCCTTCAGCCAGTGGGCGAAGTAGTCGGCCATGTTGTAGCCGCAGAAGGGGAGCATCGCCATCGGGTCGAAGCGGAGCTGCCCCACCGCGCCGGCCGCGGCCGCGGTCGTCTCCGAGGACATCGTCGCCCCCATGAAGACCGCGTGCTCCCAGTCGAAGGCCTCGTGGACGAGCGGCACCACCGTCGCCCGCCGCCCTCCGAAGAGGAAGGCGTCGATCGGCACGCCGGCCGGGTCCTGCCACTCCGCCGCGATCGCCGGGCATTGGGAGGCGGGAGTGGTGAAGCGGGCGTTCGGGTGCGCGGCGGGCTCCTCGGAGTCGGGAGTCCAGTCGTTGCCGTGCCAGTCGATCGCGTGCTCGGGCGCCTCGCCGGTCATCCCCTCCCACCAGATGTCGCCGTCGTCGGTCTTGGCGCAGTTGGTGAAGATCGAGTTGCGCTCGATCGTCTCCATCGCGTTGGGGTTGGTCTTATGGCTGGTGTTGGGGGCGACGCCGAAGAAGCCGGCCTCGGGGTTGACTGCGTAGAGGCGGCCGTCCTCGCCGAACTTCATCCAGGCGATGTCGTCGCCGACCGTCTCGACCTTCCAGCCGGGCAGGGTCGGGATCAGCATCGCCAGGTTGGTCTTGCCGCAGGCCGAGGGGAAGGCGCCGGTCACGTACTTGACCGCTCCCTCGGGCGAGGTCAGTTTGAGGATCAGCATGTGCTCGGCGAGCCAGCCCTCCTCGCGCGCCATCGCCGAGGCGATCCGCAGCGCGAAGCACTTCTTGCCCAGCAGCGCGTTGCCGCCGTAGCCGGAGCCGAAGGACCAGATCTCCCGCGTCTCGGGGTAGTGGACGATGTACTTGTTGTCCTTGTTGCAGGGCCAGGGGACGTCCTCGACGCCCTCGGGCAGCGGCATCCCGACCGAGTGAACGCAGGGGACGAACTCGCCGCCGGCGCCCAGAGCCTTCAGGGCGGGGGCGCCCATCCGGGTCATGATCCGCATCGAGGCGGCGACGTAGGGGGAGTCGGTGAGCTGCACTCCGATGTGGGCGATCGGCGAGCCGAGCGGGCCCATCGAGAAGGGCACCACGTACATCGTGCGGCCCACCATGCAGCCTTTGAAGAGGCCGTTCAGCACCTCGCGCATCTCGGCCGGGTCGCGCCAGTTGTTGGTCGGCCCGGCGTCCTCCTCGCTCTCGGAGCAGATGAAGGTGCGGTCCTCGACCCGGGCCACGTCGGCGGGGTCGGAGAGGGCGAGGTAGGAGTTGGGGCGCTTGGCGTCCGAGAGGCGCTCGAAGGTGCCCGCCTCGATCAGCGTCTGGGCGAGGGAGTCGTACTCCTCGGCGGAGCCGTCGCACCAGTGGACGGCGTCGGGCCGGGTCAGGTCGGCGACCTTCCCGACCCAGTCGAGGAGCTTGGCGTGAGTGGTCGGCGCTGCGGCCGTGGCGATTTGGCTCATCTGCCTCACTCTACTTATTGGCCTTGAGGTCGATCAAGCTGACGTCGGCGTTCTTGTTGAGGATCTTCAGCGTCGCGGTCGCCTGCTTGCCGTTGGAGAAGACGACCGCGCAGGTGAAGGTCGCATTCGGCTCGACCTTCTGTTCGGACGGGCAGGAGACCGAGGAAACCTTGTGGTGGAGCGATTTTTCGAGGTTCGACTGGATCGCCCCCTCGGCCTTGGAGCTATCGATCACCGTTTCCCCACAGCCGACCACGAGAATCCCCGCTACGCAGAGCGCGGCCACCGCACCGATCCGACCTGACAGGCTCATTCCTCTCCCTTTCGATGGGTCTGAGGGGGCAAGTATTCCAGCCCTGGGATAGGGTTCCGCGCCGCTGATGCGCTTCTTCGAGTTCGAGGCCCGCAAAATCGTCGAGCTGGCGGGGATCCCCGTCACTCGGTACGGATTCTGCACGACCGCGGAGGAGGCACGGAGGGCCGCCGAGGAGATCGGCGGGCCGGTGGTGATCAAGTCCCAGGTGCTCAGCGGCGGGCGGATGAAGGCCGGGGGCGTGAAATTCGCCGACGCGCCGGACGAGGCTGCCGCGCACACTGCCGACATCCTCGAGTTGGAGATCAACGGGCAGATGCCGCGGGGGGTGCTGGTCGATCCGAAGGCCGAGGTCAAGCAGGAGTACTACGCGAGCGTGGTCTGGGATGGGACGGCGAAGCGGCCGCTGATGCTGTTCAGCGACATGGGCGGGATCGACATCGAGGAGGTCGCCGAGAGCCATCCGGACCACGTCGGCCGCGGGCACCTCTCCAACCTGCTGCCGATCTCCGACTTCGAGGCCAAGCAGACGATCGCCGCGACCGGGGTGACCGGGTCCCAGCTCAACCGCGCGACGCCGATCCTGGCCAAGCTCGCCCGCCTCTTCCGCGACCACGACATGACCCTGGCCGAGATCAACCCGCTGGCCGAGCTGGCCGACGGCAGCTTCGTCGCCCTCGACGCCCACATGGAGATGGAGAACGAGGCGGTCGGCCGCCAAAAGGGGCTGCTGCGCAAGCGGCTGGAAATCGCCGAGGACGACACCCGCGAGACGTATGAGCCCTCCGACTTCGAGCGCAACGTGTCTGCGATCGACGCCGCCGACCACCGTGGTGTGATCCAGGGCAAGGACCACGGCTTCGAGGGCAACCTGGGACTGGTGATCGGCGCCGGCGGCGGCTCGCTGACCCTTACCGACGCCGTCCGCAGCCAGGGCGGCAAGCCGGCCAACTACTCCGAGATCGGCGGCAATCCCTCGGTGGCCAAGGCCTGCGGCTTGGCCAAGGAGGTGCTCGAGAAGGACGGCGTCGAGAAGATCGCCGTGATGATGTCGATCGTCTCCAACACCCGGGTCGACATCGTCGCCCGCGGCGTGATCAAGGCCTGCCTCGAACTCGGCAAGGACCCCGGCGAGACGATCGCGATCTTCCGCATCCCGGGCGCCTGGGAGGAGGAGGGCTTCAAGATCCTCGAGCGCTACGGGGTCGAGTACTGCGACCGCTCCGTCTCCATGTGGGAGGCGGCGGGCCGCGCCGTCTCGAAGATCCAAGGGGCCCCGGCGTGAGCATCCTGCTGAGCAAGGAGACGACCTTCATCGTCCAGGGGATTACGGGCCGGGAGGCGGACAACCTGACCAGGGAGTGCCTCGACTACGGCGCCGGCGCGAAGATCGTCGGCGGCGTAACGCCCGGGCGGCTCGGACGCGAGGTGCACGGCGTGCCGGTGTTCGACACCGTCGCGCAGGCGGTCGCGCACCACGGCGCGCCGATCAACGGCTCGGTCGTCACCGTGCCGCCGGCTTTCACCAAGGACGCCGTGTTCGAGGCGATCGAGAACGGCGTGAAATTGATCGTGATCGTGACGGAGCGCATCCCACGCGCGGACGTGGCGCAGATGGTCGA
>DATMRN010000172.1:0-2392 GCA_035566275.1 Solirubrobacterales bacterium
ACTCGATCCTCCTGCAGCCCGCGGGGGCGGCGCCGATCCTGGTCGACGGCGGCCCGCCCGGCGACGATCTCGCCGCGAAGCTGCGCGCCGCCGGCGTCGACGGGCTCGGCGCCGTGGTTGCCACCCACGACCAGTCCGACCACGTCGGCGGCCTCGAAGAATTGTTCGGGCGGATGCCGGTCCACCGGCTCGTCTACGCGGTGCTGGGCCGCCGGCTGCTCGGCGAGGCGAGGGGAGCCGGCACCATCCCCTCCCGGGTGGCGGAGGGCGACGAGCTGCGCTCCGGCGGCCTGCGCCTCGACGTCCTCTGGCCGCCGCGCGAGCTGCTGGCGGAGTCGATCGCGGGCAGCGACCCGAACCTGCGCGCGCTGGTCATCCTCGCCCGCTGGCGCGATTTCTCGATCCTGCTCACCGCCGACGTCGAGGCGGAGGCGGTGCCGATCGACCCCGGCCCGGTCGATGTGCTCAAGGTCGCCCACCACGGCAGCGACGACGCCGGCCTCGGCGCCCTGCTCGACCGCGTCGATCCCAAGCTGGCGGTGATCTCGGTCGGGGCCGGCAACTCCTACGGCCATCCGACCCCGGGCACCTTGGCAACGCTCGCCGCCCACGGTGTCCGAACCCTGCGCACCGACCTCGACGGCACCGTCGTGGTCGACGCGAGCCGCGACGCGATCCAGGTGAGCACGAGCGGTGGCTGAGGAGGCGGCCAGGGCCGTGGCTAGACTCGGCAGGATGGCCGAGGAGATGCGAACTCTCTACCTGATCGCCGGCACCGACCAGGCGAAGATCGACGCCACGCGCGCCCGGCTGCGCGCCCGAGCCGAGGGCGAGGGCGGCGCCGCGGCGCTGGAGGTGTTCGAGCCGAGCGAGGGCAGGGGAGCGCCCGACCACGAGGCGCTGCTGGGAGCGATCCCGGCGATGTCGTTGACCGAATCGCGCCGCTACCTGCTCGCCGACGGCGTGGAGCGCTGGCGCGACCGCCAGCAGGAGGCGGTCGCCGCCGCGCTGGCCGACCTTCCGCCGGACCTGACCGTGGTGCTGATCGCCCGCGCCAAGGCTCCCGCGAAGCTGGCCAGCGCAGTCAAGGCCGCCAAGGGCGAGGTCCACGAGTTCGAGGCGCCGAAGGCGCGGGAGATGCCGCGCGCCCTGGTCGCCGACGCGCGGCGACTGGGCTTCCGGCTCGAGCCCGGGGCCGCCCAGGTCCTGGTCGAGCGGATGGGCGCCAACCCGGTCCGCCTCGGCCACGAGCTGGAGCGCCTGGCGCTCTGGGCGGGGGAGGGGGGAGAGGTCACCGTCGCCGACCTCGACGAGATGATCTCCGACACCTCCGAGGCTGCCGTCTGGTCCCTCTCCGACGCGCTCTTGGAGCGCGACCCGGCTAAAGCCCTGGCGATCGGCGAGCGGCTGATCGACCAGGGCGAGAACGTCACCGGGCTGATCTACGGCCTCGCCTCGCGCCTGCGCAAAGCGTGCGCCGCGGTCGCCCAGATCGAAGACGGCGTGGCGCCCAAGCAGGTCGAGTCGAGCCTCGGGATGCACCCCTACGCGGCGCGCCAGCTCGTCTCCCGCCTGCGCGACGCCGACCTCGCAGACCTGCGCGAGGCGACCGAGGTGCTCGCGGACCTCGAGGTCTGGTGCCGCGGTGGGGCGGACTACGGCGACGAGCTGGCGCTCACTCTCGCCCTCAGACGAGCGGCGGGAGCTGCGGCTTGACTACTTCGTCGAGGCGGCGGCGGTGCGAGATGCTTTGGCCTTCTTGCGCGCGCCGGTGTTCTTGTGCAGCGCGCCCTTCTGCACGGCCTTGTCGATCTTCGAGACGAGCGAGCGGTGCTCGGCCTCGATCGCGCTCGCGTCACCGCCCTCCACGGCGCTCTCCAGGCGGCGGAAATGGGTCTTGACCGTGCTGCTCAGCAGCCGGTTCTCGGCGCGCTCGCGCTCGCTGCGTAGGATCCGCTTCTTCTGTGAGGCTATGTTGGCCATGTTTCGGGCGGCCGACTATACCGAGTGAGATAGAGCTTGGAAAAACCCGGTCGTATCGCCCGCTCCACAGCGTTCTTCTCCCTTGCCACCGCCGCCTCGCGGGTCGCCGGCCTGGGCCGGGAAGTGGTCGCCGCCAGCTACTACGGGATCAGCGGGCCGATGTCGGCCTTCACGATCGCCTTCCAGGTCCCCAACCTGATCCGCAGCCTCTTCGCCGACGCGGCGCTGCAGCCCGCCTTCGTCCCGGTCTTCACCGAGCAGCTCGAGCAGAAGAACTACCGCGAGGCGTTCCGGCTCGCCTCGACCCTGCTGCTGATCGTGACCATGGTCCTGGGGGCGATCACCGCCCTCTTCGTCGTCATCGCCCCGGTCGTGATGCCGCTCTTCGCCCCCGGCTTCAAGGGCGAGA
>DATMRN010000173.1:0-6889 GCA_035566275.1 Solirubrobacterales bacterium
TGGGACAGTTGCTTCCAGACAGCACAACCACGAAGGGAGACACAGATGGCCACCGAGGCGCAACTTGACCAGGACAAGCTCGAAGCGTTCGTCGAGCGGATCGTGCTCGACGTCGGAACCGCGATGCGCGGGGGACCGGTGTACATCGGCGACCGCCTCGGCATCTTCGCCACGCTCGCGCAGGCCGGGCCGGTGACGGCGAGCGAGCTCGCCGGGCAAACGGGCCTCAACGAGCGCTACTTGCGCGAGTGGCTCGGGTCGATGACGACAGCCGAGTACCTCGAGCACGACAGCGAGGCCGACACTTACCTCCTGCCGCCCGAGCATGCCCTGCCCCTCGCCGACGAGGAGTTCCCGTTCTTCACCGGCGGATTCCTGCAGATGATCGTCCCGACGGTCACCGTCGCACCGGCGGTGGCCGAGGCGTTCAAGACCGGTGGGGGTGTCACCCAGGACCAGTACCTACCCGACATGTACGAGGCGATCGAGCGCGCCACAGCACCGTGGTACAAGCACCATCTCGTCCAGACCTGGCTCCCGGCGATGCCCGGCGTCCAGGAGAAGCTCGAGGCGGGCGGATCGGCCTGCGACGTCGGTTGCGGGTCCGGTCGCGCTCCGATCACGCTCGCCAAGTCGTTGGCGGCGGCCGAGGTTCACGGCTACGACGTGCACCCGGGCTCGATCGAGCGCGCGCGGGCAAACGCACGGACAGAGGGGGTGGCCGACCGGGTGACGTTCACGGTCGGCGACGGCGCCGAGCTGCCAGAGGGCCGGTTTGATCTCATCAGCACGTTCGATGTCGTACACGACTCTGTCGACCCGGTCGGGCTGATGCGCGCGATCCGTGGGGCGTTGCGAAAGGACGGCACGTACCTGATGCTCGAGATGAACGCCTCGGGCGATGTGGAGGAGAACCGCAACCCGCTCGGCAAGCTGCTCTACAACGTCAGCACGCTGTATTGCATGACCACCTCGCTCGCGCAAGGCGGCGCCGGCATCGGCGCGTGCATGGGACAGGAAAAGGCGCGCGAGCTGGCCTACGCGGCCGGCTTCACGCACTTCCGCAAGCTCCCGATCGAGGAACCGTTCTCGGTCCTCTACGAGCTCAAGGCATAGAAGACAACGCGGCGACCCACTAGGTCGCCGCGTTTGACTCGACGGTACAAACAGGCAATCTTGTAAAGAAAGGGGCAGGTTCAATGGCAATCCAGACTACGACGGGATCACCGCCGCAGGACACGGAGGCGCCCCGCGGTGCGCCGGAGCAGAGTCGCGCGCGCTACCCGGGCAGCGAGGGCTTCGTCGAGCGCGCCGGTCAACGGATCTTCTGGGAGCTCTATGGCGAGGGCGAGGAGACGATCTTCCTGCTGCCGACTTGGTCGATGCTCCATTCGCGTCACTGGAAGATGCAGATCCCCTACCTGGCGCGCCACTTCCGGGTGCTGACCATGGATGGCCTCGGCAACGGGCGCTCTGACCGTCCTCGCGATCCACGCCGCTACAGGGCCGTCGAGTTCGCCCGCGACTGTCTGGCGGTGATGGCCGCGACCGGCACGGAGCAAGCGGTGACGGTGAGCCTCTCCGCAGGCGCCCGCTATCAGCTCGAGCTCGCGCGGCTTGCCCCCGAGCGGATGCTCGGCGCTGTCTTCACCGACCCGATGTTCCCCTATACCCCCTCGCACCTGTGGCTCATGCGCAGCAAGCTCGTCTGGTGGGCCATCGTGCGACCGGCGATCAGTCCCCACCTCTACCGCTGGTGGGCGCGCTTCAACGCCGTCCATTGGCGCCGGGAATATCCGGTATTCGTCGAGTGGTTCGTCTCCAGAGCCCTACCAGAGCCGCATTCCACCAAGGCGATCGAAGACGGCGTGGGCTGGGCCCTCGAGACCGACGGGAAGACGCTCGCAGCCACGGTCCTCGACGAGCAGTCCGCGCACCGCACCAACGCGCCACGGGAGCTGCGCGGCCTCGCGCAAAGCCTGGACTGCCCGGTACTGGTGGTCTCCGGCGATCGCGACATGATCACGCCGCCGCGCGATGCCCGCGCGCTCGCGCGTCTCAGCGCAGGCAAGTTCGAGACGGTCAAGGGCGCCGGACATCTCCAGCATGCCCGCAAGCCCGTCGGCTTCAACCTGATGTTGCGCGAGTTCGCGGAGGACGCCTTCAAGCGCCCACGCACGCCACGCGACCCAACCGTGTTCCGCCCAGACGGTCGCCCTCGCGCCCTGTTCGTCTCCTCGCCGATCGGCCTCGGACACGCCCGGCGCGACGTGGCGATCGCGCGCGAGCTGCGCGCTCTGCACCCCGATCTGCAGGTCGACTGGCTAGCTCAGGACCCGGTCACCCGAGTGCTGGAGGCCGAGGGTGAGCGCATCCACCCGGCGAGCGCTCACTTGGCAAACGAGTCCACGCACATCGAGTCGGAGTCCGCGGAGCACGACCTGCACGCGTTCCACGCGATACGCCGCATGGACGAGATCCTCGCCGCCAACTTCATGGCGTTCCACGACATCGTGCGCGAGGAGCGCTACGACCTATGGATCGGGGACGAGGCATGGGAGCTCGACTACTACCTGCACGAGAACCCCAGGGAGAAGCGGGTGCCGTACGTGTGGTTGTCAGATTTCGTCGGCTTCCTGCCGATGGACGAGCGCAACGAGCGGGAAAGCTTCCTGACCGCCGACTTCAACGCCCAGAGGATCGACCACATCGCCGAGCACCCCGACGTCCGCGACCTATCGCTGTTCGTGGGCAACCCCGATGACATCATCCCCAAGCGCTTCGGGCCCGGACTGCCGATGATCCGCGACTGGGCCGAGCGCAACTACCAGTTCACCGGATACATAAGCGGCTTTGACCGCGCCGACCTCGGCGATCGCGCCAAGCTGCGCGCCGAGCTTGGCTACGACGATGACGAGCAGGTGTGCATCGTCACCGTCGGGGGGTCAGGTGTCGGGGCTGACCTGCTGCGGCGGGTGATGGCCGCCTTCCCGCAGGCCAAGGAGCGAATCCCGAAGCTGCGCATGATCGTCGTCGCCGGCCCCCGCATCAACCCCGAGTCGCTGGGTGGGTGGGCGCCGATCAACGGGCTGGAGGTCGTTCCCTACGTGCACAACCTCTACCGGCACCTCGCTGCCTGCGACCTAGCCGTGGTGCAAGGCGGTCTGACCACCTCGATGGAGCTGACGGCGAACAAGCGGCCGTTTCTCTACTTCCCGCTGCGCCACCACTTCGAGCAGAACTTCCACGTCCGCCACCGCCTGGAACGCTACGGAGCCGGTCGTCGCATGGACTACGACGACTCCCCGCCCGAGCAGATCGCGGCGGCGATCGCGCAGGAGATCGGGCGCGACGTCGACTACCACGACGTCGAGACCGACGGCGCTCGCCTGGCCGCCCAACACATTGCCGAGCTACTCAACTAACCAGAAGGAGGACAGGTTTAGGCACTGGAATCGAGTTACTGCCCAGACGGGGCGAGACGCACCTGGATGATTCGAGCGCTGCCTCGAGATGACTTCCTGAGGCGTATCAGAAAACGGGGCACGGCGCACGATATTCGGGTGGATGCAGGCACGCGCGAATCGTGTGCCCGGAGTTGGCAGCCGGTCGATCGCTTCGGAGTGGTTTGCTTATCCGGTGGCGAGTCCCAGCACGAAAGGCACATCGACGGGCGATGAGGTGTTGTGCATCGGTCTCCTCGGGGTGTTCTCCATCAGCGCCGGCGACAGCATCATCGCCGACGATGCCTGGCGGCTGCGGAAGGCGAAGACGCTGATCAAGCTGCTCGCCCTCGCGCCTGAGCGCCGCCTCCACGTCGAGGAGGCCGCGGAGCTACTGTGGGCGGGGCGGGACCCGGACTCCGCCCGCAACAACCTCCATCAGGCGATATTCGCGGCCCGGCGTGCGCTCGACTCGATCGGGCTGGACGGCAGCCGCTACCTGGAGCTGCGCGAAGAACTGATCCTGCTCAGCCCCGAGGACCCGGTCCGGATCGACGCGGTCGCCTTCGAAGAGCTCGCTGCCGCGGCGCGCGAGCAGGGCGAGCCCGGCGCCTATCGCTCGGCCCTCGAGGGCTTCGACGCCGAGCTGCTGCCGGCGGACCGCTATGAGGACTGGGGCCGGGAGCGTCGCGATTCCCTCGACCAGCTCCGCCTCGCCCTGGAGGCCGAGCTGGTTGAGCTGGAGCGGGATTCCGAAGCGCGCCGGGCGGGTGCCAGCCAGCCGGAGCTGCCGTCACAGCTGACGAGCTTCGTCGGTCGCGAGCGCGAGCTGGTCGAGGTCGCGACGCTGCTGCGCGACGCGAGGCTCCTCACCCTGACCGGAGCCGGCGGCTGCGGCAAGACCCGGCTGGCGCTGCGGCTTGCCGGGCAGCGGGGGGAGGACTTTACCGACGGGGTCTGGCCGGTCGAGCTAGCGGCGCTCGGAGAGCCCGAGCTGGTCGGGCCGGCGATCGCTCAGGCGCTGAGCACGCGGCTGGCCTCCGACCGGGCGCCGGAGATCGCGCTCGCCGGGCACATCGGCGATCGCCGGCTGCTGCTCCTGCTCGACAACTGCGAGCACCTGGTCGAGGCGGTCGCGCGCCTCGCCGAGGCTCTGCTCAGCCAATGCCCGAACCTGACCGTGCTGGCGACCAGCCGCGAGCCGCTCCGCGTTCCCGGCGAGGTGACCTGGCGCGTCCCGTCGCTTTCCCTCCCGAGGCTGGTCCCCGAAGCGCCCTCGGAGGAGTCGCTTGAGGCGGAGTCGGTGCGGCTGTTCGTCACCCGGGCCGCACAGGCCGCGCCGGGATTCGAGCTCGACGGCGAGAACGCGGACGCTGTCGCCTCCCTATGCCATCGCCTCGACGGGATGCCGCTGGCGATCGAGCTGGCGGCGGCGCGGGTGAGCGTCCTGACTCCGGCTCAGATCGTCGAGCGCCTCGACGACTCGCTCGACCTGCTCTCGGCCGGGCCCCGCACGGCGATGACCCGTCAGCAGACCCTGCGCGCCACGCTCGCCTGGAGCTTCGAGCTGCTCGAGGTCGACGAGCAAGTGCTTCTGCGTCGACTCGGCGTGTTCGCCGGCGGCTTCGGGTTGGAGGCGGCTGAGGACGTCGCCGCCGAGGATCCGCTGCGACGCAGCGACGCCGTCGCCGTGCTCGGCCAGCTAATCGACAAGTCGCTGGTCCACGTCGAGGAGGGATCTGAGGACCGCCGCTACCGGCTGCTGGAGACCGTGCGCCAGTACGCCGTCGAGCGTCTCGAGGAGGCGGGAGAGCGTTCCGCTTTCCAGCGGCGCCATCGCGACTGGTACCTCGCACTTGCCGAGAGCGACCCGACGCCGGCCGGCGACCTGCCGGCCCGGATAACGCTGCGGGATCTCGATCGGGAGCGCGACAACCTCCGCGCCGCCCTGGCCTCGGCGCTGATCGCCGATCCCCACGCGGCGCTGCGTCTTGCCGTCGCCCTCTGGCGCTTCTGGCTGATGCGCGGCTACCTCGCCGAGGGATACCGCTGGCTCACCGCCGCCCTGGCCGCAGCGCCCGAGTCCACGGCGGTGCGCGCCCGCGCCCTGCTCGCCGTCTGCGTGATCGGGCTGCGCCGCGGCGTCCCCGTGCATATCCACGAGTTCGCGGCCGAGAGCGTGGCGATCTTCCGCGAGCTCGAGGACCGGGCCGGGATGTTCGATGCGGTCGAGATCTCGGCGGGCTACCGGGCGATCGTCAGTCCCGCGCAGGACGTCGAGCTGCTCGTGCGCGAACACGAGGAGCTCATCGCCGACGACCTGCCAGCCGCCCGGCCGCCGATGTGGGCGGCGCACACGCGCGGCATCGCCGCCTGGCTCCGGCGCGAATACGGCCCCGCACGGGAGCAGCTGGAAGCCGCGCTGGAGCACGCCGGCGCTCTCAGCACCGAGCCGCGCCCGGCGCTGTGGCCGCTCAGCTACGCGACGATCTCGGTCGAGCCCGAGACTGGCTACCCGCTCTTCCTGCATGAGGACACCGGGCTCGTCGCCCGCCGAGTCGGCGGTGCCGCGGCCACCGCTTACATCCTCGTCAACCTCGCCGCGGTGGATCGTGCCGAGGCCGATTTCGCCCACGCGGAAGAGCTGATCGAGGAGAGCCTCGCCCGCTTCCAGCAGCTCGGCGACCAGCAGGGCGAGGCCTTCGCGCTCAACGCCTTCGGCAACCTGGCCCGCTCCAGCGGCGACTTCGAACGGGGCCGGGAGCTGCTCGAGCGCAGCCTCGCTCTGCGGCAGGAGATCGGCGACCGCCGCGGCGCCGGGATCACCCTCGGCTGCCTGGCGATGCTTCTGGCCCGCTCCGGCGACGCGGCCGGCGCCCGCATCTCGGCCGGGCAGAGCCGGACCTGGTTCGCCGAAAACGACGACCTGATCGGTCTCGGCGCCGCCGAGCTGAGCCTAGCGTGCGTGGCGCTCTGCGCCAGCGATCGCGCCGATGCCCGGGCTCACCTCGAGGCCGCCGCCTCGGTCTTCGGAGGGATCGAGACGACCCACCAGGAGGGGTGGGCGCTGGCGGTGCTGGCGGCGATCTGCGCGGAGGACGGCGAGGCGGCGACGGGGCGCCGCTGGCTGGACCGGGCGAACGGGCACTTCGAGCTGCTCGGCGCCCGCGCCGGCATCGCCTACTGCCGGGAACTGGAGGCTAAAGACGCTGCAAAGTGAGCGCTAAGAGGCGGCCCGTAGCCTCGCTGAGCGTCGTCGAAACGCGACGTCAAACAACCGAACTGAAAAGGGGGCCGGCATGGCTACGCAAGGAGTGCTTGGATCGGCAACGCTGAAGGAGTTCGAGGACGGGCTGCACGGACAGCTGGTCCGGCCCGGCGACGGCGCCTACGACGAGGCTCGTTCGATCTGGAACGGCGCCCATGACGCCCGCCCGGCGGTGATC
>DATMRN010000174.1:0-9379 GCA_035566275.1 Solirubrobacterales bacterium
GGATCCCTTCGCCCAGCAGCCGGGTGACCTTCTCTGGCGGCAGCGCCCGGGAGAAGAGGTGACCCTGGGCGTAGTCGCAGCCCAGCCGGCGCAGCTCCGAGAGCTGCGCCTCGTTCTCGACCCCCTCGGCGATCACGTCGAGGGAGAGAGCGCGGGCCATGCCGATGATCGCCTCGATGATCGCGGTGCGCTCCTGCTCGATCCCGAGCGCCTCGACGAAGGAGCGGTCGATCTTCAGCGCGTCGAAGGGGAAGCGGTTGAGGTAGGCAAGCGAGGAATAGCCGGTGCCGAAGTCGTCGAGGACGAGCCGCACGCCGATCTCGCTGAGCGCCTCCAGAGTCGACTTCGCGGTCGCCGACTCCTCGACCAGCACGCTCTCGGTGATCTCCAGCTGCAGGTGGACGGGGTCGAGGCCGGTGCGGGCGAGGATCTCGGCGACGATTGCCGGCAGGTCGCGGTGCGCCACCTGGCGGGCGGAGAGGTTGACCGAGACGTCGAAGGGACGCGCGTCGGGGCGCTGCTCGTGCCACTCGAGGATCTGGCGGCAGGCATGCTCCTGCACCCAGCGGCCGACCGGCTCGATCAGGCCACTGTCCTCGGCGATCGAGACGAACTCCGCCGGGTCCAGCAGGCCGCGGTCGGGGTGCTGCCAGCGCAGCAGCGCCTCCAGCCCGGTGATCTCGCCGCTTTTGAGGGAGACGACCGGCTGGTAGTGCAGCGTCAGCTCCTGGCGGTCCAGCCCTTGGCGCAGCTCGCGCTCGATCTCGAGCCGGCGCAGGGCGCTCGCCCGCATCTCCTCGTCGAACAGCTCGCACCGCGCCCGGCCCCTCTCCTTCGCCCGGTACATCGCCGCGTCGGCGTCGCGGATCAGCAGGTCGGCGCTGACCGGCTCGCGGTCCGACGGACGAGCCACGGCGATCCCGACGCTGGCGGTGATGAAGTGCTCGGCCCCCTCCATCGAGTAGGGCTTGGCGAAGGCGGCGGCGACCCGGTCGGCGATCGCGACGGCCTCGTCCTCGTCGGTGAGGCGGTCGACCAGGATGCCGAACTCGTCCCCGCCGAAGCGGGCGACGATGTCGCCCGGGCGCAGGTGGGCGCGCAGCCGCGGCGCGACCGCCCGCAGCAGCGCGTCGCCGGCGTGGTGGCCCATGCTGTCGTTGATCAGCTTGAAGTGGTCGAGGTCGAGGAAGAGGATGCCGACCGGCGATCCGGAGGCCGTGGCGCGCCTCAGCGAGTCGCTCAGCGCGTCGACGAAGCTGAGCCGGTTTGGGAGCCCGGTCAGCGAGTCGTGCAGGACCCGGTGGCGCAGCGCCTGGTCGGCGATGTGGCGCTCGATCGCGTCGGCCAGCACGTTCGCCGCGGCCTGCACGAAGTGGACGTCCTGCGGGGTGAAGCGGCTGGGGTCGGTGGAGTGGACGTCGAGCACCCCGAACGGGTGGTCTTTGCCGTCGATCACCACGGCGAGGCTGCTGCCGACCCCCAGCACCCGCAGCACCGGCGGCATCGTGAAGCGGTGCTCGGTGGCCCAGTCGGCGACGATCACGTGCAGTCCCGAGTCGAGCGCCGCACCGGCGTGGGAGTCGCGCGCCGCGGAGACGCGGCGGCTCGCCCCCGTCACCTGGCCCTCGAACCCGGCACGCAGGCGGAGGCGGCGGCCGTCGCGGCCGACCTCCCAGATGCAGGCGCCCTGCACACCGTCGATCCCCTCGATCAGCGAGACCGCCGCGCGCATCAGCGCGCCTGGGTCGCCGTCCTGCAGCGCCCGCTCGCCGAGCTGGGCGACGACGGCCTGCTGGGCGACGGCACGCTGCAGCTCCTGCTCGGCGATCTTGCGCTCGGTGATGTCGTAGAGGACCCCGTGCCAAACGGGCACCCCGTCCTCGTCGGGCTCCAGCACCGCCTCGTCGAGGATCCAGACGACGTCGCCGTCGCGAGTGAGCATCCGGTAGTCGACCGGCGGCGGGTTGCGCTCGCCGATCGTCTCCCGGGTCTCCTGGGCCAATGCCCGCTCCCGGTCATCGGGGTGCAGCAGCTTCGACCACAGCTCCGGGTCCTCCTTCCAGTCCTCGGGGCTGTAGCCGAGCACCTCCTCGACCTGCGGGCTGACGTAGCGCCAGCGCCCGTGCTCGCCGAGCTCGGAGGTGTAGACGATCGCGGGGAGGCGCTCGACCAGTCGGCGGTAGTCCTCGCCCCCAGACGAGATCTGGTCGAGGAATTCGTTGACCTGCTCCTCAGGCCAGTTCCTATCCCCCGCTGCTCGCTCCATCTGCGCGTTTATCGACAAATCGACGAGTCCCTTGACGGCACCTTCGTCCAGGCAAGAGCTCGTGCAGGCGAGGGGCGAGGGTTCAGGCGGCGAAACGGAGCGGCGGGCCCTGCGCGACCGCGCGGTGCAGGCCGGCGAGGGTGAGAACCCCGGCCAGCCCCCGGAAGGGCGCGAACGGCGCGTAGAACTCCTCGACCTCCTCGACCGTGGCGCGGCGGCCGAGGCCCGCGAGGCGGCCGACCAGCTTGACGTAGCCGAGGTCGCCGGCCGGCAGCGAATCGGGGTCGCCGCGACCGAAGAGGCCGAGGCACTGGACTGTCCAGGGGCCGATCTCCGGCACCGCGAGAAGGCGCCGGTCGGAGAGCTGGGCCTCGCCGAGGACGCAGCGGCCGGCGGCGACCTCGCGGGCGACGGCGCGCAGCGCGATCGCCCGGCGCAACGTCAGCCCCATCGACTCCAGCTCGGCCGGAGCGCGGCCGGCGATCGCGTCGGCGCCGGGGACGTCGCGCAGGCCCTCGCGGTCCCCGCCCAGCCTGGCCCCCCAGCGGCCGACGATGCGGCGCTGGATCCGGGTCGCCCGCTCGGACTCGATCAGCTGCTTGACGACGGCCCAGGCGAGCGCCTCCCAGGGCCACGGCCGGCGGTGGGGACGGAAATGAGGGTTGCGGCGCAGCAGCGGGCCGAGCAGCGGGTCGCGGTGGAAGCGGCGGTGGAACTCGCCGAGGTCGTCGTCGACCCCGAGCGCGAAGCGCATCCGCTCCACCGCGACCTCGAGCTGCCGCGGCCCGGCCGGATCGGCGGGAGACGGCGGGGGCGTGCTGGGAGCCGCGATCGCATCCGGGTCGACCGGCTCGGCGCGGATCGCGACCCGGTCGGCGCCCGGCTGCCAGGCGCGGAGCAGGACCGGGCTTCCCTCGACGTGGAGCAGGCGGGCGGCGACGCCGCCGCTGACCCGCATCACCCGGTCCTCGCCGCCGAAGGCCGGCAGGCGGTAGGGCGAGGGAGGCCGGACCTCGACTTCGAGCGAAGTCGAGGCGCCCACTCCGCTCAGCGCCCCAGCAGGTGCACGTCGACCAGGAAAGAGCGGCTGGCGACGACGTTGGCGGGGCGCTCCCGTCGTCGCGAGAGGCGCTTCGGGGAGCGCTTGCGGGAGCCGACGGCGCCCACCGCGCGAACCGCCGCGACGGTCGCGGCCCCCGCCAGCGCCCCACCGGCCGCGGCGATCGCGGCGGTGCGGACCTCCCCGCGCAGGACCGGCGCCAGCTGGGGTTCCTCGTAGCGCAGCGGCAAGGCGCGCACCGGCTCGGCGTCCCGCGGCTCGGCGTCCTCCTCGGCCAGGATCTCGCCCTCTACCTCGAGCTCACTCACCAGGCCGACTCTAGCGAGGGGTCGGGCCGCATCGAGTGGGGAGCTACGTAAACCTCGGAACTTGCGGCTTTAAAGCGAGCGCTCGTAGATCCGGTAGCGCTTCACGACCTCGCCGCCCATCCCCTCCATCGCCCGGTTCATCGGCCCGTTGGTCTCCAGGATCCAGCCCATCTCACCGCCGACGATGCCGCCGGGGATCGCCGCCGTCTCCAGGTGCTTGAGATATAGGCCCGCCGCCACACCGGTGTGGCGGTAGTCGTGCTTGACGCCGAGCGCGAACACGCGACACTGGTCGATCTTGCCCTTGCCGAGCAGGAACCTGGCCCAACCGAAGGGGAGCAGCCGGCCGTTCATCTTCGCCATCACCTGGTTGATGTCGGGCAGGGTCAGCGCGGCGCCCACCACCTCGCCGTCCTTTTCGGCCATGTAAGCCCAGTCCTCGTCGATCACCTGCTTCAGGTTCTTGGCCTGGAAGTTGACCTCCGCGTCGGTGATCGGGACGAAGCCCCAGTTGTCCCCCCAGGCCTCGTTGTAGACGTCCATGAAGCGGCGCACCTCGCCGGCCATGTCGCGCTTTCGCATGTTGCGGATCGCGATCCCCTCTTCCTCCAGCGCCTTCCGGGCGGCGGCGTGGATCGAGGGGTCGAAGCGCTCGCCTTCCTTGAGGTCGCCGAACTGCAGCTCCCACATCTGCAGGTCCATCGCCTTGCCGAAGCCCCGGGCTTCGATCAGCTCGCGGTAATACGGCGGGTGCCACGGCTCGAGGATCATCGGCCGGCGCTCGAAGCCCTCGATCAGGATCCCGACCTCGTCGTTGGTGGTGAAGTCCATCGGCCCGAGGATGCGGGAGCGGCTCCTGGCGCGGGCCCACTCGGTGGCGGCGTCGAGCAGCGCCGTCGCCACCTCGGGGTCGTTCGCCGCCTCGAAGAAGCCGAACATCGCGTCGCTGCCGCCCTGGAACTCGTCCCAGCGCTCGTCGACCTGGGCGGTGATCCGGCCGACCGGCTCGCCGTCGCGCTCGGCGACGAAGTACTCAGCCTCGGCGTGCTCGAAGTAGGGGTTCTTGTCGCGGTTGAGGAACTCCATCCGCTCGAAGATCAGCGGCGCCACCCACTGCGTGTGGTCGCGGTGCACGCCGAAGGGAACCTTGACGAATCGCTTCAGCTCGCGCCGCGTGCGAACCGGCCGGATGGTCACGCTTCCCATAGAGGCGGAACCTACACTCTGGGCATGAGCGAGACAGCCAAAGCCCCCGTCGACGTCTTCGAGAAGGCGCGCAGCCACGACCGCCTCGAGCAGCTCGAAGCCGCCAAGGAGCAGGACGTACTCCCCTACTTCCGCCTGCTCACCTCCCAGGCCGGCCCGGTGGTGGAGATGGAGGGGCGCGAGACGATCATGCTCGGCTCCAACAACTACCTGGGGCTGACCGGCGACGAGCGGGTCAAGCAGGCGGCGCGCGACGCGCTGGAGACCTACGGGACCGGCGTCACCGGCTCGCGCCTGCTGAACGGGACGACGCCGCTGCACGTCGCGCTGGAGCGCGAGCTGGCGGACTGGATGCACACCGAGGACGCGATCGTCTACACGACCGGCTACCAGGCGAACCTGGGCGCGATCGGCACTATCCTCGGGCCGGCCGACACGGTGATCTGCGATTCCGGCGACCACGCCTCGATCCTCGACGGCTGCCGCCTCTCCGGCGCCAAGCTTCGCCCCTTCCGCCACAACCGGATGGACAAGCTGGAGAAGATGCTGCAGCGAGGCGCCGAGGATGGCGGTGGCGTTCTCGTCGTCGTCGACGGCGTCTTCTCGATGGAGGGCGACGTCTGCGACCTGCCGCGGATCGTCGAGCTCTGCAAGGAGCACGGGGCGCGGCTGATGGTCGACGAGGCGCATGGGGCCGGGGTGCTGGGCGCGCGCGGCGCCGGCGCCTGCGAGCTGTTCGGGCTCGAGGACGAGGTCGACCTGCGGATGGGGACCTTCTCCAAGAGCCTCGCCTCCTGCGGCGGCTTCGTCGCCGGGCCGGCGGACGTGATCGAGTACCTGCGGGTCGGCTCGCGCTCGTTCATCTTCAGCGCTTCGGCGGTTCCGGCGGCGGTCGGCGCCGCGCTGGCCGCGCTGCGGGTGATCCGCGAGGACGGCCCGGCCCTGTTCGAGGCCCTGCTCGACAACGCCGAGTACCTGCGCGAGGGCCTGCGGCGCCTGGGCCTGAAGGTGATCGAGCCGGGGACGCTGCCCGGCGGCGGCGTCGCGACCACGCCCGTCGTCCCGGTGATGGTCGGCGACGACTGGCAGGCGGTGCTGCTCTGGAAGGCCCTGTTCGACGCCGGCGTCTACACCAACGTCGCCATCCACCCGGCCGTCCCCCCCGGCGGCGCGCTGCTGCGGACCAGCCTGATGGCGACCCACGAGCGCGAGCACCTGGACGGCGCCCTCGGCACCATCGCCCGCGTCATCCAGGACTTCCCCGACCTGCCGCGCGCTTAACCGGCGGTTCACCGGGTTTAAACATCCCCCGTCGTGGGTAGTTTCAGCCTTGTCCAGATCTGGACAAGGCCCGGCGGCCCGGAAAAAGCTGCTCTTAGCGAACGGGCCGGGCCGAGTTTGGCGACCCCGGGTTGACGCTCACCGCCTCGACGGCATAGCTTGGCCTCCGCGCCGATCGCATCCGACAGGGAGCGAGAGGTGAGAGCTCGACTCACCGAGGTCGCGGTTTTTTCCGTCGACCGGCGCCGGAGAGAGATACCCAGTTAACCCTCTGATGGGAGGAGTCCCAGTGCACAACGCTGCCTCGATCGTCCCTGCGACGACGACCGCCTCTGCCATGCAGGCCCCACAGCACATGCAGGCACTCGAACGCGCCAACCTCGTGCGCCTCGCCCGCGCCGAGCTGAAGCGCTCGATCGCGCGAGGGGACGTCGAGGCGGCGGAGGTGGTGCGCAAGTGCCCCTGGGAGACCGAGAGCATGACGATCGCCGAGCTGCTGACCAGCCAGCGCCGCTGGGGCCGCACCCGGGCCCGCAAGTTCCTCCTCCCCCTGGCGCTCAACGAGAACAAGCGCCTCGGTACTCTCACCTCGCGCCAGCGCCTGCTGCTCTCCACCGAGCTGGCGGCTAAGGGCCCAGGCGAACGGACCGCGGTCCTGGTCTAGCCCCTGAGGCCACCGACCTTGAAAGCGAGGCCGCCGGAAGCTCGCTGGAAGGAGCGGCGCAACGCCAGGAAAGCGGCGACGAAGGCAACGGCGCCGATCGCCAGGCAGAAGGCCAGGATCAGCCCGGCGAGGTAGAAGAGGCCACCGACGACGAGCACGAAGACGGTGCCGGCGAGCAGGGTGGTGTGGGAGCGGTAGCCGGCAAAGTGCTCACGGACCGAGACCTCGAGGCCGCCGAGGCCGCCGAGCACGACGCCGACCCCGATCGCCGTCGGGTTCTGGCCGACGATGCCGACGATCAGCATCACGATGCCGGCGAGGACGGTCAGCTCGGCCAGGGGGAAGGAGCCCCACGGGGCGGGCGGGCGCTCCTCGCTTCCCGCCTTGCGTCGTGACGGCTGCACCGATGGGGGTCGCTCAGGACCCTTGCGCTTCCTCTTGCTCAACGGCCGCAAGCCGTCCGGATAATGGGCATCCGGAGGAGACCTTGACCCGCCACCACCCCATCAGCATGCCGAGCATGCCGAAGCGGGGGCGGGAGTGCCAGACGCCGCAGCCGGGCTCGCCGACGTCGTGGCGGGAGACCCGCACCCACTTGAGCTCGGCGGGGTCGGCGAGCATCCGTCGCAGCAGCTCCCGGTTGCGCGTCTCCACCAGCGCCCGTTCGTCGAGCGCCAGGCGCGCCTCGCCGATCCGGGTCGCGAGGTCGTCGCGCACACGCTCCAGCTCGCCGAGGCCGAGCACCCGCGGCTCGGCGGAGAGGCCGTCGATCTCGCAGCCGATCTCGACTCGCCCGAATGCCTCGCCGAAGAGGCCCGCCAGCTCACGCTCGAGGCGGCCGATCTGGCGGCGCAGCTCGGCGCGCGCGAGGCGCTCGTCGCCCCCGGTACGAAGCCCAGCGAGAGTGTCTCGTTCGAGCAGAGCCGGCATAAACCCACCCCTGAGTCTAGATCACACCGGCGTCGGCACAAGCGAGGAAGGGGTTAAGACGCCCCCAGCGTCGCCGCCACCATCCAGAGCGCCTCGTCGACGGCGATTTGCGGCACGCCCTTGACCTGCACGCTGACGATCGCCACCCGGCGGGTCTCGCGGCTCACGCCGAGGCCCTCGGCGGTCGCGCCGAACAGCAGCCCGACCGGGGCGCGCTCGTCGGCGATCGTCAGCGTCCCCTGCGCCAGCTCGCCGGGCCTGCCGGCCAGCGACTCGCCCGGCGCCGAGTCGCGGATGCAGAGCCGCCCTTCGAGCTGGTCGGCGTCGAAGGCGCGCAGGGCGACCCCGGTCTCGACGATCGCGATCGTCAGCGCGTCGGCGGGGAGCCCCTGGCTCGTGAAGGCGCCGTAGTAAAGGCGATCCAGCGCCAACTGCTCGACCGGGGTACGGGTGCGATCGGGGTCGAGGCCGATCTGGCGGAAGAAGACGCGGTAGGCCCAGGGGATCGGCCGCTCGCGCATGTGGATCGCGTGGGCGCCGTAGAAGCGATCGGAGAGGTCGCGGAGGCGTCGGCGGATCGGATCGGGGCTCTTGCCCGGGCGGCCGTCGACCTCGATCCAGGCGATGCCGAGGCCGGGGAACTCGGCGGCGACGTGGGGCGCAACCCAGCCCTGCTGCGGGGCGGGGTCCCACCCGACTCGCGAGCCGGTTGCCTCGGCGCCCGCCATCTCAGCCCGCTTCGGCGGCGCGGGTTGCGCGCAGCAGGTCGCGGATGTGGGCGTCGAGCTGCCCCGCGGTGAGGTCGCCGATGCTGGCGCTCTGCAGGGTCCCGCCGGGGTAGGCATATGCGAAGGTCGGGCAGCCGCCGACCCGGTAGAGGGCGCCGACGGCCCCGTCGCGGTCGTAGCCGACCGGCATCCGCCAGCCGTGCTGTCGGACCAGTTCGCGAACTGTGTCGCGGCTGTCGCGCACGTCCAGCGAGAGGAAGCTCACCCGCCCACGGTAGCGCTCGTAGGCGCTCTCGACCGCGTCCTGCTGGTCGGCGCAGTTACCCCCTTTCGTGAACCAGAACGAGAGCACCAGCGGGCGGTCGAAGAGGTCGCAGACGCGGATCGCCCCGGTGTCGCGGATACGGCAGGCGGGGGTGCGGCGGGCGCCGGACGGGCAGGGGACCTGGGAGGTTTCGCAGTCGTCCTGGGCGACGTTGGCGTCCCCTTCCAGGGTGCCGGCCGCGGCCGGCACCGCGAACTCGGGCAGCGGCCAGCGGGCCGGCAGCTTGTCGAGGCCGAGCGTGCCCGGCTGGTTGCCCCCGATCGTGTGGAAGAAGGCGATCGCGACCAGGACCAGGAAGAGCAGGCCGACGACGATCGAGTAGCGGTCCCTCATCGCTCCTGCCCCCAGGACAGCGCCGCGGGCAACACCACCATCACCCCGAGCAGGGCGACCGAGAGGTCGATCACGGTGACGAAGCCGAAGTCGCGCAGCATGTTTATGTCGCTGGCGATCAGCACCGCGAAGCCGGCCGTCGCGGTGACGCCGGAGGCCAGCACGGCGGCGCCGGTGCGGGCATAGGCGCGACCAAGCGCCTCGGCGACGGTCCGGCCCCCTCCCCGCTCCTCGTGGAAGCGCGCCGCGAGGATGACGCTGAACTCGGTGGCGATCGC
>DATMRN010000175.1:0-5521 GCA_035566275.1 Solirubrobacterales bacterium
GCCGATCCCTAGCGCGGCGAACCGCACAAGGACACAATCACCCGTCCTTACAGAAGTCCCACCTGCCGCAGGATCGAGACCGAGTCCGAGTAGACGTCCTTGCGCTTGACCAGCCCATCCTCGAAGGGGATCGAGTCGATCCCGTCCCAGCTGACCACGCTCCCGGTCGGCGCCGCCTCGAGATCGCCACGGCGCATCGTGTTGGCGTGCGTCGCGGTCGCCGTCCACTCCTGCACCACCAGTCCCTCCCGCACGTAGAGCCGCCGCGTCTCGAACTTCATGTCGGGCCAGGCCTCGAAGATCTTCGCGATGTGCCCCCGCACCGCCTCGCCCTCCGCGGACTCCCCGGCGGTGTGGTTGGCAAAGACCATGTCCGGCGCGTGCATGGCCATGATCGCGTCGAGGCCCTGTGAGTTCCAGGCGTCGTTGTAGCGCCCGATCGCCTCGGTGAGAGCCTCAATGCCATCTCGCGCAACTGGGGCGATTTGAGCACTGTACCTTGAGGTGAGCTTCGGCGATCATCTTGCCGATGCCCGACGATTTGCCAATTGTCCTTTTCGCCACCCCCGGCGAGCTCGAGGTTTGGCTGGAGGAGAATCGCGCTGCTTCCAGTGGCGTCTGGCTCAAGATCGCCAAGAAAGGGTCCGGTGTGGAGAGCGTCACCTATGCGGAGGCTCTGGAGGTGGCGCTCTGCTTCGGATGGATCGACAGCCAGAAGCGGGGGTTTGACGAAGAGTGCTTCCTGCAACGATTTACGCCGCGGCGACCGCGTGGGAGGTGGTCGCGGATCAACCGGGATAAAGCCGAGAAGCTGATCGCGGCGGGCGCGATGCGGCCCACCGGCCTCGCCGAGGTGGAGGCCGCCAAGGCCGACGGTCGCTGGGACGCGGCCTACGAGGGGCAGCGCACGGCGAAGGTTCCTGACGACCTGCGACGCGAGCTGGACGACAACAAGGCCGCGCGCGAGTTCTTCGCGACTCTCAACAGCGTCAACCGCTACGCGATCATCTATCGGCTGAACGACGCGAAGCGACCCGAGACGCGGGAGCGGCGGCTGCGGAAGTTCGTCGGGATGCTGGAGCGAGGGGAGGCGATCCACTCCTAGCCCGGGCGCCCGGGAGCACGGGCATCTTGCCGCTGGAGGGGATTCATTCGTCCGTACACTCGCCGGATGGATCGTGATCTGCTTGGAGGGACGCTTATCGAGGCCGGGGAGCCCGACTACCGCGCCTCTCAGGTTTGGAAGTGGATAGCGCGCGGCGCGCGCTCATATGACGAGATGACCAACTTGCCGGCGGGGCTACGTGAGCTGCTGGACGGTGCGGTGCCGCTCTCTACGCTCTCGCTCCAGACGGAGGCCAGGTCCGACGACGGGACCGTCAAGGCGCTCTTCCACACCGCCGACGGGCGGCCGATCGAGGCGGTGCTGATGCGCTACCGCGACGGGCGTCGCTCGGTCTGCCTCTCCTCGCAGTCGGGCTGCCCGCTGACCTGCTCCTTCTGCGCCACCGGGCAGATGAAGTTCGGCCGCAACCTGACGGCCGACGAGATCCTCGATCAGGCGCTGCACTTTCGCCGCGTCGAGGCGATCGACCACGTCGTCTTCATGGGGATGGGGGAGCCGACGATGAACCTCGACGCGGTCCTCGCCGCCTGCGAACGACTGCCGGACCTCGGCGTCACCCACCGGCGCACCGCGATCTCCACGGTCGGCTGGGTGCCGGGCATCGACCGCCTCGCCGAGTGCGAGATGCCGGTCAGCCTCGCCCTCTCGCTGCACGCGCCCGACGACGACCTGCGCTCCAGCCTGATGCCGGTCAACGACCGCTACCCCTTGGCCGAGGTGCTCGCCGCCTGCGACCGCTACCGGGCGCGCCGCCGTCGTAAGGTCTTCGTCGAGTACGTGATGCTCGACGGGGTCAACGACCGCCCAGAGCACGCCCGCCGGCTCGCCGCCCTGCTCGACCCCCGCGTCTACAAGGTCAACCTGATCCCCTACAACCCGACCGGCGCCTACGACGGCTCCTCACCCGAGCAGATCGAGCGCTTCCGCGCCGTCCTCGCCGAGCACCGCCTCACCGCCACCGTTCGCCTCACCCGCGGCCGCGATATCGACGCCGCCTGCGGCCAGCTCGCCGTCGCCGCGACGAGCCCCGCCCTGTAGACAATCCCCGGCACCCAGGGCGCGGGACAACGGCCTGGCTGCGCAGCCAACTAGCATCCCCGGCGATGCCTGTCGACACCGCAGCGCCAGCCGCCCGCCCCCCGCGGCTGTCCCCCAATCCGATGCGCCGGCTGGTCGGCGACACGCTCGCCGAGTGGCGCGGCCGCGGTAGGTTCCCTCCGGGACCGACGGATTTCAGCGTCTCCCGCACCCGACAGATCGTTCGCGAACCGCTGCCGATCCTGCTCTCCTGTTACGAAGAGCACGGGCCGATCTTCAGCCTCCGCGTCCTTCATGGCCGTAGCGTCTTCATGCTCGGTCCCGAGGCCAACCACTTCGTCACCGTCGCCCATCCGGAGAACTTCCACTGGCGTGAGGGCAGCTTCGGCGACCTGATCCCGCTGCTCGGCGACGGCCTGCTGACGATCGACGACGACTACCACGACCGCGCTCGGGCGATCATGATGCCCGCCTTCCACCGCGAGCAGATGACGGCGATGTTGGAGTCGATGGGGGCCGAGGCCGAGGCGGCGATCTCCCGCCTGCGTCCTGGCGAGGTCATCGACGTCTACGACTGGATGCGAAACCTGGCGATGCGGATCGCGATGCGGGCCCTGCTCGGGCTCGACCCCGACGGCGACGGCAAGGGCGCCGACGCGGCCGAGCACTTCGAGCGCGCGCTCGGCTTCTTCGGGATCGACTACGCACTGCGTCTGCTGCGCGGTCCGGGCTCCCCCTGGCGCAAGATGCTCGCCTCGCGCGCCATGCTCGACGAGATCGTCTTCGAGGAGATCGCCCGCCGCCGCGCCGCTCCGGACTCCGGCAGCCGCGACATCCTCAGCCTCCTGCTGAGCGCCCGGGGCGAGGCGGGGGAGGCCTTCACCGACCGCGAGGTCCGCGACCAGGTGATGACCCTGATGTTCGCCGGCCATGACACCTCCACCTCGACCCTCACCTTCGTGATGTACGAGCTGGCTCGCCACCCCGACGTGCTGGCCCGCCTCTGCGAAGAGCAGGACCGGGTGCTCGGCGGCGGTACCCCCACCGTCGACCAGCTCGAGCGCGAGATGCCTTACCTCGACATGGTCCTCGACGAGGTCCTGCGCCTCTATCCGCCCGCCTGGATCGGCCCGCGCCGCGCCGTCCGAGAGTTCGAGTTCGGCGGCTGCACCGTGCCCAAGGAGGCCTACGTCAACTACTGCTCCTGGGCCAGCCACCGAATTCCGGAGGTCTTCCCGGACCCGGAGGCCTTCATCCCCGAGCGCTTCACCCGCGAGCGCAAGGCCGCCCTGCCGCGCGGGGCATACATACCCTTCGGCGGCGGCCAGCGGATCTGCATCGGCAAGCGCTTTGGCCAGACCGAGGTCAAGCTGGCGGCGACGATGCTGCTGCAGCGATTTCGGCTCGACGCGATGCCCGGTCGCACGATGACGATCCGCCAGATGCCGACCCTCTCGCCCAAGGGCGGGCTGGAGATGCGGGTGGGGGAGCGGGGCGCGCCTCGGGGGCTTCCGCTAACCCAGGTCGCCGGGCCTTAAGACCTCGACGTATCCTGGCCCACGTGACGGCCCTTGCGATCATCGCGGCGCCACCGTCGGCCCTCGAGGCGTGGCCGGCGGTGTTCGGCGGCCTGATCCCGATCCTCGGCCTGACCACGATCGGCTACATCGTCGTCCGCGCCATTCGCGACAACGACGAAGACGACGAGTAGAGGCGTCGGAGGGGCGCCCGCCGAGGGCGCCCTCTCTCACGCGCCCTACTTGATGAAGAGCATCTCCTCGTACTTCGGCAGCGGCCAGAGGTCGTCGGCGACGACCTTCTCCAGCTTGTCGGCCGCCTCGCGCACCGCGGCCATCGCGGCGATCTGCTCGTCGCGGGCGTGGATCGCCAGGTCCATGCCCGCGAGATCGTCGGGGTAGGCGTTCGCCGCCTTCAGCTCGCCGAGCGCCGCGACCAGCTCGTCGACCAGCTCGCGAACCTCGCCCTCGAGGCTGGAGACGCCGGCCTCGTTCAGCAACGCCAGGTGCCGCAGCGCTGCCGGCAGCAGCATCGTCTGGGCGATCGAGAAGGTCTCCTCGGCCTCGATGTTGGCGCGGATCGCGTACTGCTCGAGCCAGACCTCGTAGCGCGACTCCAGCTCGCGCTTGGAGAGCACGTCGTAGTCCTCGAAGGCGGCGATCGTCTGCTCGGTCAGCACCTCGGGCAGGGCGTCGGGCGTCGTGCGCAGGTTCTTCAGCCCGCGCTGCTCGGCCTCTGCGTGCCACTCTTCGGAGTAGTTGTCGCCGCCGAAGCAGACCTGCTTGTTGGCGGCGTAGGAGCCCTTGACGATCTCGATCACGGCCTCCGGCATGCCCATCCCGGAGGACAGCTTCTCCTCCAGCTCGGCGGCCAGCTCGTCGATCGCCTCGGCCACGATCGTGTTGAGCACGGTGTTGGGGAAGGCGAGCGACATGCTCGACCCCAGCGCCCGGAACTCGAATTTGTTGCCGGTGAAGGCGAACGGCGAGGTCCGGTTGCGATCGCCGCCGTGCATCGGCAGCGAGGGCAGCACCGTCGCCCCCAGGTCGAGGAAGGAGGCCGGCGTGTTGGGGTCGCCCTCGCCGCTGGCGATCGCCTCGAAGACCTTCTCCAGCTCACCGCCGAGGAAGATCGAGATGATCGCCGGCGGCGCCTCGTTGGCGCCGAGCCGGTGGTCCTGGCCGATGTTGGCGACCGAGGCCCGCAGCAGGCCCTGGTGCTTGTTGACCGCCTGGATCACCGCCGCGCAGAAGAAGAGGAAGTGGACGTTGTCGGCCGGGGTGTCGCCCGGGTCGAGCAGGTTGGAGCCGGTGTCGGTGCCCATCGACCAGTTGTTGTGCTTGCCCGAGCCGTTTACGCCCGCGAACGGCTTCTCGTGCAGCAGGCAGACCAGCCCGTAGCGCCGCGCCACGCTTTCCAGCACCTGCATCATCAGCTGCTGGTGGTCGGAGCCGACGTTCGAGTTCTCGAACACCGGGGCGATCTCGTACTGGTTGGGCGCCACCTCGTTGTGGCGGGTCTTGACCGGGATGCCGAGCTTGCGCATCTCCAGCTCCGACTCCATCATGCAGGCCAGGACCCGCTCCGGGATCGAGCCGAAGTAGTGGTCGTCGAGCTCGTGGCCCTTCGGGGGCTTCGCACCGAACAGCGTGCGCCCCGTCGTCAGCAGGTCGGGGCGCTCGAAGTAGTACTGCTCGTCGATCAGGAAGTACTCCTGCTCGGGCCCGACCGTCGTGAACACGCGCTGCGCGCTCTGGTCCCCGAACAGCCGAAGGGCGTGGATCGCCGACGTCGACAGCGCGTCCATCGAGCGCAGCAGCGGGATCTTGTGGTCGAGCG
>DATMRN010000176.1:0-3850 GCA_035566275.1 Solirubrobacterales bacterium
AACCTCGTCGCGCACTGGATCGGCAGGCGGTTCAGCTTCGAAGGGGGGACGCTGCGGTGAGTCGCGACACGGTCTTCGACCCGACGGCTCCGCTGACGCCGACCGGCAACCTGCGCCGCCGGCAGGTCTTCAGTCGCCTCGCCATCTACGGTGCGACCGCCGCGGCCGTGCTCGCCGTCGGGGTGCTGGTGATCGTCATCTACACGGTGGCTGCGCGCGGGGCCAGCGCCCTCAACCTCGACTTCCTGATCAAGGGGGCGCCGGCCGGGATCGGCCCGGAGCTCGTCGGCACCGCCATCATCGTCGCCATCGCGACCGCGATCGCGATGCCGATCGGGGTTCTGATCGCTCTCTTCCTCACCGAGTTCGCCGGGAGCCGGGCGACTCATCTGATCCGGATGACGCTGGACCTGATGAACGGCCTCCCCTCGATCATCATCGGGCTCTTCATCTTCGGCCTGCTCGTCAACCACCACAAGCAATCGGGCATCGCGGCCTCGGTGGCGCTGGCGATCATCGAGGTGCCGCTGATCGCCCGCGGCAGCCAGGAGGTCCTCCTCCTCGTCCCCGGCAGCCTGCGCGAAGCGGCCGACGCGCTGGGAGTGAGCCGATGGCGCGCCGTACTCGGGATCGTCCTGCCCAGCGCGCTCGGAGGGATCCTCACCTCGACCGTGCTCTCCGTCGCCCGCGCCGCCGGCGAGACCGCGCCGCTGATCTTCGCCACCTCCGTATTCGACCCTGGCAAATACTCCCTGAACCCGTTCGAAGCGCTGCCGAACGTTCCCGTCAGGATCTACACCCTGTCCGAAGAAGCGAACCCCACCGGGTTCGCCGAAGCCTGGGGCTTGTCACTGATCCTCATTTCCCTCATCCTCTTCGCGAGTCTTGGCGCCAGAGCCCTGTTCGCCCGCAGCAAGAGGAAGATGGCCTGATGAGCGGCTTCGATCCGTCCCGAGGCGGGGACCCTGCCGTGCCGCCCTCGCGAGTGCGGATTCGAACGGGGCCGCTGCCACAGGCCGGCGACGCCACGAGCGGCTCCAACGGTCACCGCAGCGTGGCGACGGAAGTGGTGTTCGATGCCCAGAACGTCTCCGTCTTCTACGGCAGCAAACAGGCGCTCACCGGGGTCTCGCTGCGCATCCGCCGCGGCCAGATCACCGCTCTGATCGGGCCGTCGGGGTGCGGCAAGACGACCTTCCTGCGCAGCCTCAACCGCATGAACGACTCTGTCCCGAGCTTCAGGATCGACGGTCAGATCCTCTATCACGGACACGACCTCTACGGCGGCAACGTCGACCAGGTCGAGGTGCGGCGCCGGATCGGGATGGTCTTCCAGAAACCGAACCCGTTCCCGAAGTCGATCTACGACAACGTCGCCTGGGCTCCGCGCAACCTCGGCTTGAAGTCGGGTCTCGACGAACGGGTCGAGAAAGCGCTTCGCGGCGCCGCCCTCTGGGATGAGGTCAAAGACCGGCTCAGGGACAGCGCCCTGGGACTCTCCGGCGGGCAGCAGCAGCGGCTGTGCATCGCCCGCGCGATCGCGATCGAGCCCGACGTGCTGCTGCTCGACGAGCCCGCCTCGGCGCTCGACCCGATCGCCACGGGCGCGATCGAGGACCTGATGCACAGCCTCAAAGGCCGCTTCACGATCGTGATCGTCACCCACAACATGCAGCAGGCGGCGCGGGTGGCCGACCGGACCGCCTTCTTCAGCCTCGATTCGAGCGACGCCAAGCCGGTCGGGACCCTGATCGAGTTCGACGACACCGAGACGATCTTCGGCCAGCCGCGGGACCCCCGTACCCGCGATTACGTGACCGGCCGCTTCGGCTGACGGGGCGGAGCCGGCGGTTACGAGCGGCCCCGGCGCGGGGGTCAGCTCAGCTGTGCAGGATGGCGTCGCCGGAGACCTGCTGGAGCAGCGGCTGGCCGCACTGCCAGCAGAAGGTCGCGCCGCTGCTGTGCGGCGCCCCGCAGGAGCCGCAGGAGCCGGCCATGCCGGTCTCCTCCATGCGAACGATCCGTTCGACCTCGCCGAGTTCGGCGTCGGCGTCCTGCAACTCGACCGCGCGCTTGACCAGGACCTCGACCTTGATCCGGTTGCGGGTCGCCATCTCGTAGACCAGGCCGCCAAGGTCCCATTGCAGCTCCGCGACCCGGGCGACGAGCTGGTCGCGGCGCCGCTGCAGGTCGACGACGAACTCCTGGCCGTAGGCCCTGTTCAACGCATCGCTCGGCGCGGGCTGCTGTGACCCCCCCGCAGGCACCGGCGTAGCGGCGGCCGGCTCCCTTCGACGTGGCCTGCTCCGAGGCAGGTTCAACTTTGGCGCGCTCAGTTTCATTTGCCGAAGAAATTGCCGGTGAATTTGCCGTTTTGGCAACCGGCGGCGCCGCTTTCGCACTTTCCGCCCTTCTGCACGGTCGGCGGCGGCAGCTTCACGTTCCCGGCGGGCTTGAGGACTTCTTCGGCGGCCTTGGTCGTCCCGCTGCTGCCGGTGGCGGCCTTCGCCTTGGCGCTCTTCTTGGACGACTTGACCGAACCGCCGCCTATGCTGGTCCCCTTGGACTTGGCGGTGCTCGCGGTTTCGCCACCGCCGCCACCGCCTTCCACCTTGATGACCTGCGGCGCGGTGTTGGCGGCGGTCGGGCTGCCGTTTTCGCCCGAGCGCCCGATCAGAACCCCGACCCCGATCGCCAGGACAAGGGTCGCCACCCCGGCCACCAGCGAGGCGTTCGGGGACATCCGGGGCCGGTGGTCACGCGGCGGCGGGGGCGCCGCCGCCGCGCGCGGGCGCTTCACCGCATCCATGAATACGACAGCGTCCATGAAGGGCAGTCGCGGGTCGCCGCGCCGGTGCCCGCACTCGAGGCAGTAGCGCTGGTCGGCGGCCATGTGGGCCCCGCAGGAGGGGCACTGGTCCCCGCTCGAGG
Source organism: Solirubrobacterales bacterium (assembly GCA_035566275.1). GTDB lineage: Bacteria > Actinomycetota > Thermoleophilia > Solirubrobacterales > 70-9 > DATMRN01. The sequence goes on from DATMRN010000176.1 coordinate 2,932, forward strand.
CGACCATCGAGGCCTGAACCGGGGCAGCTGCCGGAGTGTTCGGCGCAGCCTGTGCGGGAGGACGGGCGCCGACGGGGGGCGGGCTCGGCGAGGCGGTTGGCACGCCAAGGAGCGCCGGCGCCACCTCGAGCGGTGTGGTCGGCGTTTCGTATGGATCGGATCCGGCGCCGAGCCGAAGCTCCTCTCCAGGCGTGGCCCGCTCAATGGGGTTGGCGCCAGCAGTCACGTGCTCATCTTCAGGGCCACCCCCTGTCGAAGATGTTTAAGAGCTGTGAAGAACAGCCCCGGCCTGAGCAGTCGCGGATTCAAGATCTTCACATCGTGGTAACGGGGCAACGCAATACTCGCCGCGAGCGTGGCCACCCCGAACGACGACGAGACCCGCGGCTCCGCCCACGCCGGCAGCTGCGCCGCCTGCGCCGCCGCCTTCGCGGGCGATCAGCGGTACTGCCTGGAGTGTGGGGCGCGGCGCGGGCCGCTGCCGCCTGCGATCGCCGCGCGTCTTGCGGCGCTGCTGCGCCGCGACCGCGGCGAGGACGCGACGGAAGGCGAGGCGACGCAGGAGCCGGCGGCGAGCCCCGGGTTCATCCCTTCGCCCCGGGCCGCCGCCGTGGCGGTCATCGGCATGCTCGCGCTCGGTGTCCTCCTTGGCTCGGCCACGAGCCAGCTCGCGCAGAGCGCCGGGCTCACGTCGATCCTGCTGGAAGTCGCCCCCTCGGCGTCGTCGCCGGCAAGCGAACCAAGCGAACCAAGCGAAACGGCGAGCGCCGCGACGGAACCGGCGACCGAAACCGCGGCGCCGCCGGCGACGACGTCCAGCGTCCCGCTCGCCGCGGCGCCGGCCGCAGAAGAACCGGCGCCGGAAACGCCCAAAGCGCCCCAGCCGCCGGAAATCCCGGCAGCGGAAACCCTTCCGCCG